>NZ_JBHXDN010000028.1:53028-108888 GCF_042726075.1 Kitasatospora sp. NPDC127035
GGGGTGTTTCCCCGCCCGGCCCCCCCGCGGGGGTCTTTAAAACCATTCCCCCCCCCGGGGGGGCGGCCCCGGTTTCCGGGGCCCCCGCCCCACTGTCGTTCGCCGCCCCGCCGGGGCCCCCGCCTGCCCCGCCCCGTCCGGGCCCCCGTCCGGGCCGTGGGTCCGCGCCCGTCCGGTGTCCGTGTACACGCGTTCCGCGTCTGTGGCAATCGTGTGTCGCAGGGGGCCGTGAGAGGCGCGTGGGGCGGTTTCCGGCCTGCCCGAACGGCCCTTCGAGGGCGTGTCCGCAGGGATGTTGGAGGACTGTTAACCCTACTGTGGCCTGCTGCTTTACGGGCGGGGGTGGGCTGGTCGGTCTAGTGGGGCAGGGGTGAGGTCCGGCCGTCGGACGAGTGGGCGAATGGTCTATACCAATGGGGTACTGTGACCGTGGAGCTGTCAGAAACACGGCTGTGGGGGCCATATGACTGTCCAAGAGATTCCGCCTGTTCGGACGGGGCTTACCGAGCCCGTCGGGCACCTTCCTCAACCTCCTTCGGATCAGGAGCTCTACTGGTACTTCGGACCACAGCGCCGTTGGGTGCTGGTCGCCACCTCGGCCGCGTTCGTCTTCACGGCCGGGACGATGTTCACGTTCGCGCTGCGGACGCCCGCACTCTGGATCTTCCTCGCGGTACTGGCGCTGAACGTGGTGGCGCTGGTGCTCTCCTCCGTCAACAGCCTGCGCAGCCGCCGGCTCACCCGGCAGTCGCACGAAGTCCTCGTGCACGCCTGGGACCCGGACGAACTACCCACCGTCGACCTCTACCTGCCCACCTGCGGTGAGCCGTTGGACATCCTGGAGAACGCCTACCGGGCGGTCTCCGCGGTCGACTGGCCCGGCGCGCTGACCGTCTGGGTGCTCGACGACGGCGACCGGCCCGAGGTGGCCGCGCTCGCCGCCGCCCACGGCTACGAGTACGTGGTGCGCCCCGACCGGGGCCACCTCAAGAAGGCCGGCAACCTCAACCACGCGCTCACGCTCAGCAAGGCGGAGTTCATCGCGATCCTGGACGCGGACTTCGCGCCCAGGCCCGACTTCCTGCGCCACCTCGTCCCGTACTTCGCGGACCCGCGGACCGGCATCGTCCAGAGCCCGCAGTGCTTCGACACCGACGAGACGATGGGGTGGATCCAGCGCTCCGCCGGCGCCGCGCAGGAGTGGTTCTTCCGCTGGATCCAGCCGTCCCGGGACGCCAGCGACGCCGCCATCTGCTGCGGCAGCAACGCCGTCTACCGGCGCGCCGCCATCGACGCGGCCGGCGGCTTCGCCCGGCTCGACCACAGCGAGGACCTCTTCACCGGCCTCGGCCTGTACGCCAAGGGCTACCGCACGCTCTACGTGCCGGTGCTGGTCGCCAAGGGCACCTCGCCCGACAACCTCGCCTCCTTCGTCAACCAGCAGTACCGCTGGGCGATGGGCAACCTGCACCTGCTCGGCTCGCCCGAACTCAAGCGGATCGGCGCACCCTGGCGGATGCGGCTCTGCTTCTACGAGGGCATCGTCGGCTACCTCGCCGCCGCCGTGAACATCTTCGTCGCGCCACTGCCGCCGCTGGTGATGATGTTCTGGTACCCGGACCAGATCCGGCCCTGGCACGTCCTGCCGATGCTCGCGCCGCTCTGGCTCTGGCACGTCCTGCTGCCCAGGGTCAGCCGCACCCGCTGGCGGATCGAGGTGATCCGCTCCAACGTGCTGATGAGCGCCGCCGCCGGCGCCGCGTTCTGGCACACCCTGCGCGGCCGCAGCGCCGCCTGGGTGCCCACCGGCGCGGGCAAGGCCAAGCCCGGCGGACTGGCCAGGCAGGTCGTGCTGGTCTCGCTGGCCTGGCTGATCGCCTCGCTCGGCGCCGGCGCGGCCGGGCTCGCCCTGGCCGTCGCCCACTACGGATGGGAACCCAACTGGGGCCTCGGCCTGTACCTCGCGGTCCAGGCGCAGATCGGCGTACCGCTGATCCGGGACCTGGTGGGCGAGATCAGGGGGGACGCCCGAAGCAGTGCGTCGTCCGCACCCACGAGCCGCTTCGGCATGCTCCCCCGGCGCTGGCCGGAGGGGCTGGCCGCCACCGCCACGCTCGTGCTCACCGCTCTGCTCGCCTCCGGCTGGGTCCGCCCGATGCTGCCCTGGCTGGGTTGAAAGGTCGTCACCACCCATGGAAACGCCCGCGGTTCCGGAACTCCGTCCGGATGCCTACACCATTCCCGGCCCGCCGCCCGGCGGCGCCGGAGCCCCGGGGGCCGTCTCCCGGGGCGCCGTCTCCCGGGGTTCCGATGCCCCGGGCCCGGCGCCCCGGCCGGGCTTCCGGCCCGACATCGAGGGCCTGCGCGCGGTCGCGGTCCTCGCCGTCCTCGCCTTCCACGCCTCCGTCCCCGGCCTGGCCGGCGGCTTCGTCGGCGTTGACGTCTTCCTGGTCATCTCCGGCTACCTGATCACCGGCCTGCTGGTGCGCGAGGCCGTCACCAACGGCCGCATCCGGCTCGGGGAGTTCTTCTCCCGCCGGGCCCGGCGCCTGCTGCCGTCCGCCGCCATCGTGCTCGCCGCGGTCGCGCTGGTCGGCGCCTGGCTCACCGTCCCGCTGCGCCGAGCCGACCTGGAGCACGACGTCCTCGCGGCGGCGCTCTCCGTCGCCAACTGGCGGTTCGTCGCCCAGCAGACCGACTACCTGGCGGCCGGCCGCGACGAGAGCCCGCTGCTGCACTTCTGGTCGCTCGCCGTCGAGGAGCAGTTCTACCTCTTCTGGGGGCCGCTGCTCGCGCTCACCTGCTACCTGGTGCTCCGGGTGGTCCGCAAGGGCCGCCCCGACGGCCGCGGCCGGTCGGTCCGGCCCGTGGCGGCCGTGATCGCGGCCGTCCTGACCGTCGGCTCCTTCGCGCTCTCGCTGCACTGGACGCAGGACTCCGTCTCGCTCGCCTACCTCGGCACGCCCTCCCGCGTCTGGCAGTTCGGGGTCGGCGCCCTGCTCGCCCTGCTGCCCTGGCACCTGCTGCGCGGGCCGCGGTCGCTGCGCCTGCTCGTCGGGTGGGGCGGTGCGCTGGCCGTCGTCGGCTGCGTGCTCGCGTACGACCACACCACCCCGTACCCGGGCGTCGCCGCGCTCGTCCCGACCCTCGGCACCGCCGCCGTGATCCTGGCGGGGACGCCCGACCGGGCCGGTGCCACCGCCGTCCTCGGCGTGGACCGGGTGCTCGGCACCCGCGTGCCGCGTGCCCTCGGCCGGCTCTCCTACAACCTCTACCTCTGGCACTGGCCGGTCCTGGTCCTCGCCGGCGCGCAGTTCGGCGCCCTCGGCTGGCCCGTCAAGGTGGCGCTCACCGCCGCCGCCGCGCTGCCCGCCGCCGCCGTCATGCGCTGGGTCGAACGGCCGCTCCGCGGCAGCCGGACCGTCTCCGAACTCCCGCGCCGGGGGCTCTCGTTGGGGCTCACCGCGGTCGTCGTCCCGGTGATGCTGGCGCTGGTCGTCGGCACCGGGACGCTGCGCCTGCTCGGCCCCGCCTCTCCCGTCGACCTCCAGGGCCTGCCGCCCGGCTCGCCCGACGGCACCTCGTTGCTGGTGCGCACCGCCGCCCCGCCGAAGGGCGGCCCGGCGGTGGTCCCGGACGCCGTCCAGGCCCGCAAGGACTTCCCGCCGGACGGCGAGTGCGAGGTGGCGCCGGCCGCCACCACCAGCCCCGACTGCCGGTTCGGCGTGGTGGACAGCCCGGACCGGATCGTGCTGCTCGGCGACTCGCACGCCGGCCAGTGGTTCTCCGCGCTGCTCGCCATGGCCGCCGAACGGCGCTGGGCGCTGGAGGAGTTGGTCAAGCAGGGCTGCCCGCTCCCGGAACTCGACGTGATCAACCCGCAGTTGGGTCGCCCCTACCGGGAGTGCGACACCTGGCGGGACAACGCCCTGGCCCGGCTCAAGGAGGGCCCCAAGCCCCGGCTGATCGTCGTCTCGACCCTCAACCGCTACACCGACGACCGTCAACTCCTGCTCCGGGGCTGGGAGAAGACCCTGACGCCGCTGCGCGAGCTGGGCGTGCCGATCGTCTACCTGCGCGACACCCCGATCCCCGGGACCGACGTCCCGGCCTGCATCTCCGGCCACACCGACGACCCGGCCACCTGCGAGTTCTCCCGCGACCGGGCCCTGTGGGCCGACCCGCTGGCCGACGAGATCGCCGCCGGCCGGCTGCCCGGCGTGCAGTCGGTCGAGGTCAACTCGGTCATCTGCCCCGGCAACGGGCGGAGTTGCCCGGCCGTCCTGGAGCGCATCCTGCTCTACCGGGACGACACGCACCTGACCAACGTCGCGGCGGTCGTCCTGACTCCGCGACTGGAGCGGCTGCTGGTCGAGGCGGGCGCACTGCCCGCCAGGGGCGCCGCTCCCGGCGGGTCCGGCGGCCCGGGCACCCCGGTGGGCCCGGTGGGTCCGGACGGATGGACCCACCTGCTCCGGGACGACTTCGACGGCCAGGCCGGCAGCCGCCCCGACACCGCCAACTGGCAGTACGACCTGGGCACCTGCTACCCCGGCTGCCCGGCCCCGCAGTGGGGCACCGGCGAGATCGAGACGATGACCGACTCGACCGACAACGTGCGCCTCGACGGCAAGGGCGCGCTGGAGATCGTGCCCACCCGGGACGCGAACGGCCGGTGGTCCTCGGGCCGGATCGAGTCCCGTCGCGCCGACTTCGCGCCGCCGCCCGGCGGAGTGCTGCGGATCGAGGCCTCGCTCGCCCTGCCCGACGTCACCGGCCCCGCCGCCGCCGGGTACTGGCCCGCGTTCTGGACCCTCGGCGCCGACCTGCGCAACGGGTACACCGGCTGGCCGGCCATCGGCGAGCTGGACGTGATGGAGCAGGTCAACGGCCGGGACACGGTCTTCGGCACGATGCACTGCGGTGTCCTCGACGGGGGACCCTGCCAGGAACCCCGGGGCCTCGGCTCGGGCGACCAGCCGTGCGGCGCGGACTGCCGCACCGGCTTCCACCGGTACGCGGTCGAGGTCGACCTCACGGCCGGCGCCGAACAGGTCCGCTGGTACCTCGACGGCCGCGAGTTCCACCGGGTGGCGGCCGCGCAGATGGACCGCGCGACCTGGGACAGGGCCGTCAACCACGGGCTGTTCCTGATCCTGAACGTCGCCGTCGGCGGCAACCTCCCCGCCGCCTTCGGCGGCACCCCCGGCCCGGCGACGGAACCCGGCCACCCGATGCGGGTCGACTACGTCGCCGTCTCGGCGAAGGCGGGCCCGGTGTCGGGCACGACGGCCGGTGCGGGAACGGGTGCGGGAACGGCCGCAGGAGCGGGCGCGACCGCGGGCGCGGCCAAGCCGTAGCCCGTACGGCGCGAGTGACCGGCCCGGGCCGGGGAGCCACGTGCTCCCCGGCCCGGGCCGCGTCCGGTGGCGGCCCGCGGCGTTCCACCGGAGGACGATCCGACGGATCGCGGCCGAGCCCGTGGGCGCCGACACGTCGCCCCGCCGCGCCGCCCCGCCGCGTTCCACTCCGTGTCGCTGCGCCCCGTCGCCGCGAGAAGCGGTGGCCACCCTGCCCGCCGCACCGGGCCCGGTGTCATGCTGGGGCCACCGATACAGAGGAGGCGCGCGTGGCGGGGGACAACGTCGGTGAGGCCGGGCCCGGTGCACGGCCCTGGTACGCCGCCAACGAGGTTCTGGCCTTCCTGATCGAACTCGCCGCCTTGGGCTCGCTGGGCTGGTGGGGGTTCGGCGCAGGCCACGAGGGCGTCCTGCGGATCCTGCTCGGGGTCGGGGCGCCGCTGGCGGGCATCGTGCTCTGGGCGCTGTTCGCCGCCCCCCGGGCACGGCTGCGGCCGGGGCTTCCGCTCGTCCTCGCGGTCAAGGCGGTGGTGCTCGGCGGCGGCGCCGCCGCTCTCTGGGCGGTGGGGCACCCCGTCGCGGCGGGAGTCATGGCGGGCGTGACGGTCGCCAACATCGCGGTGGCCGAGACCTTCCGCACGTCGGCCGTCGACCGCGCTCCCGGAGCGGCCGCACCCGCCGGGTGACGGGAGGCGACGCGGCCGTACGGCGGTTCGGGTGACCGGGGGCGGTGTGTCCGGGCGGCGCGCGGGCCCGGGGGCGGTGCCCGGTGTGTATACGTGGCAGCCGGTGGGCCGACCGTCCGCCGGAGACCGCTACGGAAGGGAACCCCATGACCCAGCCACGGGCCAGGGCCGCGCAGAGCGTCGACGAGGTCATCGAGCGGATGCGCGCGACCAAGGCCCGGCTGGACCCGCGGGACGGCGTCGCCTGCTTCAACCGGATGTACCTGCGCGTCACCGAACTCGTCGGCGAACGGTTGACTGCCGGCTCCTTCCAGGACCGGGCGTTCGTCGAACACCTCGACGTCGACTTCGCCAACCTCTACTTCGACGCCGTGGACGCCGCCGAGACCGGGCGCCCGGTCAACGCCGCCTGGCAGCCGTTGTTCGAGGGCCGCGCCGACCGGGTGGTCTGGCCGATCCAGTTCGCGTTCGCCGGAATGAACGCCCACATCAACCACGACCTCGCGCTCGCCGTCGTGACCACCTGCATCGAGTGCCGCACCACGCCCGACACCCCGCCCGTCCATGCCGACTACCTCAAGGTCAACGAACTGCTCACCCAGGTCGAGGCCGAGGTGCGGGCCTCCTTCGAGGTGCAGATCGGCAAGGCCGACACCCGCGCCGCCGAGCCCCTGAAGCACCTCGTCGCCAGCTTCTCCGTCGCCCGCGCCCGGGACGCGGCCTGGGCCACCACCGAGGCCCTCTGGCACCAGCGCAACCTCCGCCCGGTGTACGACGCCACGCTGACCGCCGTCACCGGCACCACCGCCCCCGCCGGACGGATGCTGCTCACCCCCGTCCTGCCGCCGGTGGAGCAGCCGGACGGCGACGTCTGACACCGACCTCCCACGCGCACGCCGACGGCTCAGCGCAGCGGGTCGAACGGTGCCAGCACGGCCGGGGGACGCCCCGTGGCGACCGCCTCGGCGAGCAGCCGTCCGGTGGCCGGGCCCAGCGTCATCCCCCACATCCCGTGCCCGCCCGCCACGAACACCCGGGGCGAGCGGGTGGCGCCGACCAGCGGCAGCCCGTCCGGCGTGCACGGCCGCGAGCCGACCCACACGTTCCGGCGGTCGTCCAGATCGGCCCCCTCCAGCAGCGGTCGCGCCGCCTCCGCGACCGCCCGGACCCGGCGGCCGTCGAGCGGTGCGCCCGGCCGGCGGAACTCCATCATCCCGGCCACCCTCAACCGGTCGCCCAACGGCGTGCAGGCCACCCGCTGCGCCGGGAAGTACACCGGCCCGGCCGGGGGCCGGCGCACCGCCACGTCGAAGCTGTAGCCGCGACCCGCCTGGACGACCGACCGCACGCCGAACCGGCGTGCCAGGTCCCCGAGGTGGACGCCGCCCGCCAGCACCACCGCGTCGAAGTCCTCGGCGTCCCCGTCTCCGGTGAACAGCTCGACCCGCCCGCCCCGGTCCCGGAGCGCCCCGACGGCGGTGCCCGGCAGGATCGTCCCGCCGCGTCCGCGCACGGCCTCGGCCAGGGCGTGCACGAATCGGCCCGGGTCCAGGTACCGCTGGCCCTGCAGCAGCACCGCCGCGCCGATCCGCTCCGAGAGCGCCGGCTCCACCGCCCGGGCCTGCCCGCCGTCCAGCACCTCGTGCTCCACCGGCTGGCCCGCGACCCGCAGGTGGTGCAACTCCGCGACCAGACTCCGCCGTTCAGCGGCCGTCCGGAACGCGGCGAGGAACGAGGCCGCCGGGAGCGTCCGTGCCGCGACCCCGCCCGCCGCCAGGAGGTCGAAGGCCGGCAGCGCCAGCCGGTTCAGCGGGACCAGCGCCGCCATCCCGCGCCGCCACCGACCGGGTGTGCTGTGCCGGACGAACCCGGCGAGGAACCGCAGCAGCCCGGGGTCGGTGCTCGGGGGCACGTACACCGGGGAGGCCGGGTCGAACACCGCGCGCAGCCCGAAGCGCAGGACCGCCGGTTCCGGCAGCGGGGACGCCAGCCCCGGCGTCAGCCACCCGGCGTTCCCCCGGGACGCGCCCGCGCAGACGTCCTCGCGGTCGAGGACGGTGACCTCGACGCCGTGCTCCTGGAGGAACCAGGCGGTGGCCAGCCCGACCATCCCGGCGCCGACGACGGCGACCCGGCGCGGGTGCGCGGGACGCGCGGGGGAGACGGGGGCGGTGGGCGAGGCGTGAGTACCGGAAGTACCGGAAGTACCGGGGGAGGCGTTCGGGGCCATGGGCGCTCTCCTTCTGCTGTCGCTGTCGCTGTCGCTGTCGTCCGGGCCGAGGGGAGGGGACGGAACGATGGTGACGCGCGCAGGGGCGGGCGTCGTCGTCCCCGAGGGTGGTCCTGCCGGCCCGGCCGGGACCGGCGTCCCCCCGCCCACCGGTACGGGCACGGGTGCCCGGCAGCCCGGTCGGCGCAGCCCGGCGGGCGCGGCCACGGGCGCCGGGGTGGACTGGTGGGTGACCGTCCGCCGTGGAAAGGCCGCCGATGTCCTCGCCGCCCGCCGCCTACAACGACCTGCGCGCCCTGGTGATCAACTGCACCCTCAAGCGTTCACCCGAACGCAGCCACACCCGGGGCCTGATCGACCTCAGCACCGGGATCATGCAGCGCCAGGGCGTCCAGGTCGACGTCCTGCGGGCCGTGGACCACGACATCGCCACCGGCGTCTGGCCCGACATGACCGAGCACGGCTGGGAGACCGACGACTGGCCCGTCCTCTACAGCCAGGTGATGGCCGCCGACATCCTCGTCCTGGCCGGCCCGGTCTGGCTCGGTGACAACTCCTCGGTCATGAAGAAGGTCGTCGAACGCCTCTACGCCTGTTCCTCCGTCCTCAACGCGGAGGGCCAGTACGCCTACTACGGCCGCGTCGGCGGCTGCCTGATCACCGGCAACGAGGACGGCGCCAAGCACTGCGCGATGAACGTCCTCTACTCCCTCCAGCACCTCGGCTACACCGTCCCTCCGCAGGCCGACGCCGGCTGGGTCGGCGAGGCGGGCCCCGGCCCGTCCTACCTCGACCCCGGCTCGGGCGGCCCCGGCAACGACTTCACCAACCGCAACACCACCTTCATGACCTGGAACCTCCTCCACGTGGCGAGGATGCTCAAGGACGCCGGCGGCATCCCCGCCCACGGCAACCAGCGTTCCGAGTGGGACGCCGGCTGCCGCTTCGACTTCGAGAACCCCGAGCACCGCTGAGGGGGCGCCGCCGGCGGCCGGCGGACGGGGACCGGCCCCGGTGGGAGGGGGAGATAAACGGGTTGCGCCGGGGGAGGCGGCCGTTTAGGTTCTGGGTGTCCTCGCCGATGCGGTGCGAGGAGTCGATGACGAGGAGGTGTGTCCGGATGGTTGCCGCCGTGATGCGGCGCGCCTTCGTGCGCGCGCCATACGCCCCCCTCGTACGTCTTCTCCCCACCGGCTGACAGCGCGTCGCATCGGTCGCGCCCCGGTGGGTCATCTCCTCAGGAGCCACCGCAGTGCGCGAGCGTTATTCCGACAGTGATTCCTTCTCCCGTATCCGTCCCAGGGGCGGGTCCCGGCGCGGCCGCCGGTCCGAGGGGTTGGACGGGTTCGACGGTTTCGAGCCCGAGTACTTCCCCGCCGGGACGGCCGGCACCTCCGAGGGCGGCCTCGACGAGTCCGCCCTCCTGTCCCCGCCCTCCGCCGACGGTCCGGCGGAGGGCGACCGCTGGTCCACCTGGGACCGGTCCACCCCCACCGAGAAGGGGCCCGAGCCGCGGCCCGCCTGGGTGGTGACCGAACTCGCGGCCGTGGACACCGAGCTCGGGATCGTCAAGACGGGCAAGGAGGCCGACGTCTTCCTGCTGGAGCGCGGTGTCCCGGGCACCGGGCGGCGCACCCTGATGGCGGCCAAGCGCTACCGGGACTCCCAGCACCGGATGTTCCACCGCGACTCCGGCTACCTGGAGGGCCGCCAGCACAAGGAGTCCAGGATCTCCCGGGCGATGGCCAAGCGCACCGCGTTCGGCAAGGAGGCCATCGCCGGCCAGTGGGCGGCGGCCGAGTTCTCGGCGCTCTGCCGGCTCTGGACGGCGGGGGTGGCCGTGCCCTACCCGGTGCAGATCACCGGGACCGAGATCCTGATGGAGTTCGTCGGGACCGTGGACGGCACCGCGGCGCCCCGGCTCGCCCAACTCCGCTCGGAGGAGGCCGACATCGGGGATCTTTGGCGGCAGCTCGGCCGCAGCCTGTCGCTGCTGGCGGCCGACGGCTACGCGCACGGGGACCTGTCGGCCTACAACATCCTGGTTCGTCAGGGCCAGTTGGTGATCATCGACGTCCCGCAGATCGTGGACGTCATCGCGAACCCGCGCGGCCTGTCGTTCCTGGAGCGGGATGTGCGCAACGTCGGCGCGTGGTTCGTGTCCCGGGGCCTGCCCGAGCGGAGCGTCGAGGAGCTCATCGACTCGCTGGCCCGGGACACGCGCCTGCGGTAGCCCGTCGCCGGGACAGGCCCCGGCGACGGCCATGTCCGGCGCGCCTGCGGTGGTGAGTCTCGCTCACCTGTCGACCGGAGTTCCTGGGCCGCGATCGACGCGCCCGCCGCGCCGCAGGCGCCGCCCAGGACCTCGCCGACAACGTCCGCAGGCCGCCGGTGGACTTCCGGCCGCCTCCCCGTTCCCCGTCAGCCGCGTGGACGATAAGTCATACCGCCGCCGTCCGGACCGACCGTTCAGCGGCCGCCGCAAAAAGCCGTTTCGAGGAACGCCCGCATCGCCGTGATCTGGGCGGCCTCGTCCTGCTCGTCGCCGCGGCCGGTGTACGAGAGCGCGACCTGGCGGTCGGCGGTGCCCCAGAGCTGGGTGTCGTAGCCGAAGATGCCGCCGTTGTGCCCGAGCACCGGTCCGCACGAGAGCTGGTATCGCGCCAGGCCGAGGCCGTAGTCGAGCTGGTGCCCGCCGGGCTCGGTCGGCACCGCGGCCGTCATCTCTCGCATCAGCCAAGCGGGCAGCAACTGTCCCCTGAGCAGAGCTCGTTCGAAGCGGACCAGGTCGTCGGTGCTGGAAATCAGCGCCCCCGCGGCGCCGGCCCAGGTGGGGTTGTGCTCGGTGACGTCCACGTACGTCGTGCGGACCGGCCCCGCCTCGTCGACGATCGTCCAGTACCCGTGGGCGTGCGGGCCGGGGATCGCGCTCGCGCTGCCGGGGAACGAGCTGTCGTCCATCCCGAGCGGCCGCAGGACGCGCCGGGTGATCTCCTGGCCGTACTCGCGCCCGGTGGCCTTCTCGATCAGGAGGCCGAGCAGCGCGTAGTTGGTGTTGGAGTACCGCCACTCGGCGCCCGGTGCGAAGTACGGCGCGTGGGCGGCGGAGGCCGCGACCAACTGGCGGGCGGTGACGGTGCGCTGTAGCCCGCCGTCGGCGAACCAGGCGCGGAACACCGCAGGGTCGAACAGTTCGGGGAAGATGCCGCCGCTCTCGTTGGTCGGATCCCAGAGCCCCGACGTGTGGTTCAGCAGCTGGCGCACCGTGACGTTCGCGCCGTTCGGCACGAGGCCCGGCAGGTGCTTCTCCACGGCGTCGTCCAGACCGATGCGGCGCTCGCCGACCAGTTGCAGCACGGTGGTGGCGACGAAGACCTTGGTCACGCTGCCCGCCCGGAAGCGCCCGTCGCCGCGTACGGGCGCGCCGGTCGCGAGGTCGGACACCCCCGAGGCGCCCCGCCAGACCCCGCCGCGGTCGCGGATCTCGGCGATCGCGGAGACCGCTCCGGCGGAGGTCAGTGCCGCCAGGGCCTGCCGGCGCTGCCGGGCGGCGGACCGGTCGGACCGGCCGTCCTCGCCCTCGGCCGCGTCGGCGGTCGCCGTGGACTCGGTGGACTCGGTGGGTTCGGCCGCTTCGGCCGTGGACGGGGCGCCCGCCGCCGAAGCGAGCGCGGGGGCCGCGGGCGCGGCCAGGACGAGACAGGCCGCTGCGGCCACGACGTAGGCCAGGCGACGTTTCACGGTTTCTCCTCGGTTGTGGGCGAACCGCGTCCGCCCCGACCTCAGCCTCCCGGCTGCTCGCCACCGGATCGTCGCCCTGACTGAGGACCCGCTCCTCGGCCCCCGGAGGTACCCGCATACGCCGCCGGAAGGAGACCGCACCGCAGGGAAGTTGTACCCCGGTCGGCTGTCGCGCCCGCATCCCGGCGGACCCGCCGGCTCGTTCACCGGCCTTGCCCGCCGGCCCTGTCCACCGGCCCTGTCCACCGGCCATGTCCACCGCCCGGACGGTCGCCCGGGGGAGGCTGCCGGGAATCGAACTGAAGTGATCTCTACCGAACGTGGGATCGATTTCGGCCGGGGGTGATGCCGTGCGTGGCGCCCGTGTCCGGGCGGTGGCGGGTTTCGGATCCGGGGGATCGGCGCGGGTTCGTGTGGTCGGCCGGATCCGCCGACAGGTGGGGGGAGGGTGCCCTGGCGTGCGGGGAAGTCGTTCCGGCCCCGGGTGGAGGGAGGTCGGACGGTCGACGATTCCCCGCCGGTGCGCTTCAAACACGGTAGGTGGATACGTTCACCCGATCGGGTGTAGAAGATCGTTCGGCTCGTTCCAGACCTGCCACCCCGCCTACCGTTGGGAAGCGAGCGAGACGGGTCCGCTTGCGGAGATCCCGTTCCCGCCGGGTTATATGACGATCCGTCATCCCCTGTAGTTCCTTCTCGGAGGGAGGCTCCCCCATGCCCCTGGGCACCAGGCCGGAGACGCCGCGGACGCCATGGCGCGCGCGGTTCGTCCCCGCCGCCGCGCGGCGCGTACCGGAGGACGCTCGGACCGTGGCCGAGCGAGGCGTGCCGGAGCACGTCCGGACGGAAGCGGTGCGGTCGTGAGTTCCGTGGCCCTGGACCGGATCCTTCGCGGTCCCAGCGGGCTGGGCACGGCGGGCCTGCACTTCGCGCCGCGCGACGAGGCGCCGGAGGTGGCCGAGGCATCCGGTTCGGACGCTGGCGAAACGTCACGCCCGGCGCCCGAGGCGGGCCCGCCGAAGACCGGCGACCCGATCCCCGGCCTGTACTGGCACCCGGTGCCGGAGCCCGACCCCGAGCGGGTGGCGGAGGTCAGCCGCCGGATCAAGGCCTGGGCGGAGGACGAGGTCCAGCTCTACCCGCCGGAGTGGGAGGACCAGTTCGACGGCTTCACGCTCGGCCGCTACATGGTCACCTGCCACCCCGACGCCCCGACCGTCGACCACCTGATGATCGCGACGCGGCTGATGGCCGCCGAGAACGCCGTCGACGACTACTACTGCGAGGACCACGGCGGTTCGCCGGTCGGCCTCGGTGGGCGGCTCCTGCTCGCCCACACCGCGCTCGACCCGCTCCACACCACGCAGGCCTACGGGCCGGACTGGGCGGAGTCCCTCGGGTCGGACGCCCCCCGGCGCGCGTACCGCTCCGCGATGGACTACTTCACCCGCACGGCCACCCCCGCCCAGGCGGACCGGTTCCGGCACGACATGGCCCGCCTCCACCTCGGCTACCTCGCCGAGGCCGCCTGGTCGGAGACCGAGTACGTCCCCGAGGTGTGGGAGTACCTGGCGATGCGCCAGTTCAACAACTTCCGCCCCTGCCCCACCATCACGGACACGGTCGGTGGCTACGAACTGCCGTCGGACCTCCACGCCCAGCCCGCCCTGCAACGGGTCATCGCGCTGGCCTCCAACGCCACCACGATCGTCAACGACCTGTACTCCTACACCAAGGAGCTCGCCAGCCCCGGCCGGCACCTCAACCTGCCCGTGGTGATCGCCGAACGCGAGGGCGTCTCCGAGCGGGACGCCTACCTGAAGGGCGTCGAGGTCCACAACGAGCTCATGCACGCCTTCGAGGCGGAGGCGGCCGCCCTGGCCGCCGCCTGCCCGGTACCGACCGTGGTGCGCTTCCTGCGCGGCGTCGCCGTCTGGGTCGACGGCAACCACAACTGGCACCAGACCAACACCTACCGCTACAGCCTGCCTGATTTCTGGTAAGCGAGGAGATGACCGATGACCACGACCGACATCACCCCCCTGAACGGGTCCGCCCCCTTGAACGGCGCCGCCACCGTCCCCGGGCCGGCCACCCCCTACCAGGGCGACATCGCCCGCTACTGGGACCATGAGGCACGGCCCGTCAACCTGCGCCTCGGCGACGTCGACGGCCTCTACCACCACCACTACGGCATCGGCGACGTCGACCACTCCGCGCTGGGCGAGCCGGGTGACAGCGAGCGCGAGAAGAAGGTGATCGCCGAACTGCACCGGCTGGAGTCCGCACAGACCGGCGTCCTCCTGGACCACCTCGGCGACGTCACGGCCGGCGACACGCTCGTCGACGCCGGCTGCGGCCGCGGCGGCTCCATGGTGATGGCCCACCAGCGCTTCGGGGCCAAGGTCGAGGGCGTCACGCTCTCCGCCAAGCAGGCCGACTTCGGCAACCGCCGCGCCCGGGAGCTGGGCATCGACGACTCGGTCCGCGCCCGGGTCTGCAACATGCTGGCCACGCCGTTCGACACCGGCTCGGTCCGCTCGTCCTGGAACAACGAGTCCAGCATGTACGTCGACCTGCACGACCTCTTCGCCGAGCACTCCCGCATCCTGTCGGTGGGCGGCCGGTACGTGACCATCACGGGCTGCTGGAACCCCATCTACGGCCAGCCGTCGAAGTACGTGTCGCAGATCAACGCGCACTTCGAGTGCAACATCCACTCCCGCCGCGAGTACCTGCGGGCCATGGCCGACAACCGGCTGGTGCCCGCCGCCGTCATCGACCTGACCCCGGCGACCCTGCCCTACTGGGAGCTGCGGGCCACCGCGTCCTCGCTGGTCACGGGCATCGAGGAGGCGTTCATCAACTCGTACCGGGACGGCTCCTTCCAGTACGTCCTGATCGCCGCCGACCGCGTCTGACACGACGGCGCCTGAAACGACGGCGTCCGACGCGCACCGCTGTCCGCCGCCCGCGGCCCGGCCAGCCGCCGGGCCGCGGGCGGCGGCGGTGTGTCCGGGCCCGCGCCGGGGCGGCGCCCGCTCAGCCCTCGCTGAAGACGAGGTCCTCGACCTCGACGGTCATCCGCACGGCGTTGCCGTCGAGGACCTGGACCAGCGGCTTGAGGCTCAGCTCGGTCCGGTCGGTCGGGATGACCTTGACCTCGTCCTGCGCCCCGGCGAGGAAGGCGGGGAGGCAGGTGAGGGAGGTCCCGACCAGGTTGAAGTGGTCGACCAGCCGCCGGAACAGCTTGGGCAGCAGCACCAGGCCGGTGAGCGCCTCCATGGTGGGGATGACCGCGCCGGTGGCGGAGGTGGTGACGTCGTCCCGCCAGAGTCCCTTCTTCTCCGTGCGGGCCTGGTGGGCGACGGTGGTGAGTTCGGTGCGGAGGTCCGCGAAGAGCTTGCTGTAGAAGGTGGGGTAGGCCAGCCCCCTGGAGAGCAGGTCGTGGTTGGCGGTGGTCCGCAGCAGCGGGACGTCCATCTGGACCTGGCTGCCGTCGGCGCCGGGCGGGGCGCCGACGCCGACCAGGGCGACGCAGCGGCCGAGGTTGTCGGCGCCGAGGGTGGCGATCCAGCCGGGCGTGGTGGCGGGAGTGGCGGCGACGACCTTCTCTCCCTCGTGCTGGACGTGGCTGAAGCCGAGGAAGGCGAGCAGCGCGTCCCGGGCGGCGTGGGCGAACTCGTGCGGCTGGCTGACCTCGGGGCCGGTCCGGTCGTAGTGGGTCTCCAGGGCGTCCACGGCGTCGAGCCGCAGTCTGGTCTCGCCGGTGGCGGCGCTGTGCTTGACCGGACAGCCGGGGAGCCGGTCCCAGGCCTTCGGATCGAGCGGGACGAAGCGGACGGTGTCGCCGTCCGGCTCGGAACCGATGATCTTGAACGAGCCGTGGACCAGGAGCATCGTCATGGCAGCCTCTTCGTGGTGGCGACGGAGGCCGCCCGCCCGGTCGGGGGTGCCGGTCCGTGGGGGTCCGTCACGGCCGGTGCGGCCCCGGTGGTGGGAGGCGGCGGGGTGGCGCCACTGTAGGTTCGTGTCCGATCCGGTTCAATCACCCCCGGCGTTCCCCGTTCGGCGCGTCGCCGGTCCGGCGCGCGACCCGGTGGGGGCTGTCGTGCGGTGCTCCCCGGCGCGGGGGACGGGAACGCCCCGGTGCCGGGGGGGATCGGCACCGGGGCGTTCTCCGGTCGGGCGGTCAGTGGGGCCGTGGGTCAGCCGGTCGGTCGGTCATTCGGATCGGTGCCGGTCGGTCAGGAGGCGGTGAGTCGGCCCGCCGGGCCGCCGATCCGGTTCCACGTGGTGCCGTTGAGCCACTGGAAGACGCCGCCGCGGTCGGGGGACAGGGCGAAGATCCGGCCGACGCCGTCGATCACGAACTCGGCGCCCGGTCCGCCGATCCGGGCCCAGCCGGAGCCGGAGCCGAAGGACCGGTAGGCGTCGCCGGTGGTGGGGTTGGTGGCGATCAGGGTGTTGCCGCCTCCGGCGGTGATGGTGGCGGCGGGGCCGCCGACCTGGGTCCAGGAGGTGCCGCCGTTCCACTGGAAGACGGCACTGCCGTCGGGGGTGAGTCCGAAGATCCGGCCGGAGCCGTCGACGGCGAACTGGCGCCCGGGCCCGCCGATCCGGGACCAGTTGAAGGCCGCCCCGTTGTACCGGTAGACGTCGCCGGTGGTGGGGTTGGTGGCGATCAGGGTGTTGCCGCCTCCGGCGGTGATGGTGCCGGCGGGGCCGCCGACCTGGGTCCAGGAGGTGCCGCCGTTCCACTGGAAGACGCCGCTGCCGTCGGGGGACAGGCCGTAGATGCGGCCGGAGCCGTCGATCGCGAACTGGCGTCCGGGGCCGCCGATCCGGGACCACGCGGCGCCGTCGTAGCGGTAGAGGTCCCCGGTGGTGGGGTTGGTGGCGGCCAGGACGCCGCCGCCGCTCACGACGGTGCCCGCCGGGCCGCCGACCTGGATCCAGGTGGATCCGTTCCACTGGTGGACCCCGGCGCCGCCGGGCGAGAGCGCGGCGAGCAGCGGGGAGGCCGCGACCGCGGCGGCTGCGGCCGGTGCGGCGGCTGCGACCGGTGCGGGGGAGAGCCCGGCGGCCTGCGCCGGGAGGGTGGCCAGCGTGCCGCCGAGGACGACGGCGGCGCCGGTGAGGAGGAGCTTGCGGGTCATGGCGCGGAGGTTCATCGGAGTACCTGCCTTCGGGTGAGGTGCGGGTACGTGCGGAGAGAGACCACGGCCGGCGGAGATGTGGCGCCCCGCCTTGACCGTTCAGCGCGAACATGCCACGGCCATCCTCGCCCGCGGTCCCCCCGCATGTCGTACGACGAAATGCGGATTCCGTTCGGGCGGCTCCTGCGGTACAAGCGACTCAGCATCAAGTCACTTGCTGTGACGCGTAGTTGGTCAGGACGGGCGGGCCTCGATCCGCTTGGCGCGGACGGCGGTCAGCAGGCCCGCGACCGCCGGGGACCACGGTCGACCGGTCGGACCGGTGAGTGTGAGCGTCCGGTGCACGGCGGGCCGGATCGGGACGAGCACGCAGTCCGCCGGAAGCATCGGCTGCGCCAGCGAGGGCATCACCGAGACGCCCACGCCCGCGTGCACCATGCCGATCAGCGTGTTGAGGTCCCGGATCCGGTGCCGGGGTGCGAACCGGACGCCCGCCCGGCGGTACGCCTCCCGGATCTGGCGTTCGCAACCGCCCTCGGAGAGCAGGAAGTCGTCGTCCTCCAGCTCGGCCACGTCCACGGTGTCCTCCCCCGCCAGCGGATGGTCGCGACGGAGCAGCGCGTGCATGGCGTCCGAGCCGAGCGTGACCGCGCCCGGCGGCACCTGGGTCGTGTCGATCAGGACCGCCGCGTCCACGGTGCCCGCCTCCAGCCAGGCGGTCAGCTCGTCGTCCTCGCCCTCGAAGACCCGCACGGTCAGCCGCGGGTGCGCGGCCCGCCAGTCGTGCAGCAGCCCGGGCAGCAGCCCCTGGCAGACGGTCGTGGGCGCGGCCAGCCGGACCGTTCCGGTGAGCCCGCCCGAGTGGCGGGCGGCGATCGTGCGGACGGCCGCCGCGGAGGCGACCGCCGTCCGGGCGTGCGGCAGGATCCGTTCGCCCAGCGGGGTCGGCCGGGCCGGTGCGGCCCGGTGCAGCACGGGCGCGCCCAGGACCCGTTCCAGGGCCGCCACCGCGTGCGAGACCGCGGACTGGCTGATGCCCAGCTCGGCCGCCGCCGCCCCGAAGCCGCCCGCGTCGGCCACCGCGACCAGCGCCCTGAGCTGGGCCAGGTTCACCTCGGGGGTCATGAGACTTCCTCATCTGCTGCGCACCATGACTTGTTGGACTCATGGTCCGCCGACGAGCCACCCTCTGTCCACGCGGTCGGCCGGGGACACCCGGTCGGGGCGACGAGGAAGGGCGGGTGGTCCGGGTGCGGCAGCGCTGGTGGCCGGGGTTCGTGGCACTGTCGGCGATCTGGGGCGCGAGCTTCGCGTTGATCAAGGTGGCCGCCGACGCGGGCGTGCCGCCGGTCTGGGTGGCCTGCTGGCGATGCCTCCTCGGCGCCGCGGCACTCTGGGCGATCCTCGCCGTCCGCCGGGAGGCCGCCCCGCGCTCGCTCGCCACCTGGGGCCACTCCGCGGTGGCGGCCGTCCTGCTGAACGCGGCGCCGTTCGTCCTCTTCTCCTACGGCGAGACGCGGGTCAGCTCGGTGCTGGCCGGCGTGCTGAACGCCACCACCCCGCTGTTCACCCTGCTCTTCGCGGTCGCCACCGTCGCCGGGGAACGCCGCCCCGGCCCGCGCCGGCTCGCCGGCCTCGGCCTCGGCTTCGCCGGGGTGCTCACCGTCCTGGGCGTCTGGCGCGGCGCCGGCGCCGGTTCCGTCGACGCGGTCGGCGGTCTGGCCTGCCTGGCCGCCGCCTGCTGTTACGGCGCCGGGTTCGCCTACCTGCGGCGCCACCTCGCGGGCCGCCCGGAGTCGGCGACCGCCCTGTCCGCCGTGCAGATCGCCTGCGGTGGTGCCGAACTGCTCCTGGTCGCACCCTTCGTCGCCGGTGCCCCGCACTGGCCCGGCGCCGGACCGGCCGCCGCCCTGCTGGTGCTCGGCGCCCTCGGCACCGGAGTGGCCTACATCCTCAGCCTCAACCTGGTCCGCACGGCGGGCACCGCCGTGGCCGCCGCCGTCACCTACGTGACCCCGCTCTGGTCGACGGCGCTCGGGGCCCTCCTGCTCGCGGAGCCGGTCGGCTGGAACGCGTTGTTCGGCGGGCTCGCCGTGATCGCCGCGGTCGCCCTCACCCGGCCCCCGGCCCCCGCCGGGGCGGGGGCGGGCGGTGAGGCCGGCGGCGGGGCAGGTGGCGGGGACGGTCGGAGCCGCCGGGGCTTCCCGAGCCGCCGGAAGGCGCGTCAGCCGGTCGGTTAGGGTGGGTTGATGGGCAAGGGGCGGGCAGGTGACGGAGGCCGTACGAGCACGGCCCTTCGTGGCTGGTACCCGGGTGGCGACGCACCGGACGCGCCTGCGTCGGACTTCCCGGTGCCGGACGCCGTGACGGCGGACGCCCCAGCGCCGGACGCCCCGACGGCGGACGCCGCGACGGCGGACGACTCCGCGCCGGGTACGTCCGGTGTGGTCGAGGCCGCGCCGGCCGCCGGGCGCGCGGGTGGGCCCCTCCGCGCCGGGCTCGCGGCGAACGAGCCCCCGGCCGACGGCCCCGAACCGCCGTCGCCGCCCGTCGCCGTCTGGGCCGCGCTGCGCGCCCGACCGCTCCGCTTCCCGTTCACGCCCCACACGGTGCGCTGCTGGGCCTACCTGGTCGGCGGCGCCCTGATCGGGCTGCTGACGACGGTGCTCCTCGTCGTCCTCGCACTGCTCGGACTCGCCCTCTCCGTGGCCGGCATCGGCCTGCCGCTGCTGCTCGCCGTCGCCCTCGCCGGCCTGCCCGCCGGCGCCCTCGAACGCCGCCGGCTCCGGCTGGTCGAACCGAACGCCGTGCCGGACCCGCACCGCGCGCTGCCCGGCGCCGGCCGTCGCGCCCGGCTGCGGACCCGTCTGCGCGAGCGCGCGACCTGGCGCGAACTCGCCCACACCGCGCTGGTCGGTCCGGTGCTCACCGCCGCCGGACTCGGCCTGACCGCCCTGCTGGTGTTCTCCGCGGCCCTGGTCGTCAGCCCGGTCGTGGTGTGGGCGCTCGCCCCCGAGACCGTCATGCTGATCCCCGGCCATGCCGTCCCGGGGCCGCTCCACGCGCTCCCGGCGACCGGGGCCGGCCTCGTCGGCCTGCTGCTCGGCTCCTACGCCGGCGCGCTGCTGACCACCGCCCACGTCCGGCTGGCCCGGTTGCTGCTCGGCCCGCGGGAGGAGGACCTCGGTCGCCAGGTCGTCGAACTGACCCGCTCCCGGGCCCGGTTGGCCGACGCCTTCGAGGCCGAGCGGCGCCGCATCGAGCGCGACCTGCACGACGGTGCCCAGCAGCAGCTCGTCGCCCTCACCATGACGCTCGGCCTCGCCGCCCACGAACTGCGCGAGCGGGCCCACCCGCCGGGTGCGGGGGCCGACGAGCGCGACGGCCGGGCGGGTGGACCGGGAGGCCGGACCGACGAGGACCCGGCCGCCGTGCTCGTCGACCGTGCCCGGGCCGAGGCCCGGCTGGCGCTGGAACAGCTGCGCGACCTGGTCCGCGGCATCCACCCCCAGGTGCTCACCGACCACGGGCTCGCCGCGGCCGTCGCCGAGATCGCGCTGCGCCACCCGGTCCCCGTCGAGGTCGACCTCGACCTGCCCGGCCGGCTGCCCGGCCCGGTCGAGAGCACCGCCTACTTCACGGTCACCGAGGCCCTCACCAACGCCGCCAAACACAGCGGTGCCACCGCCGTCAGCGTCCACGGACGGGTCGCGGACGGCCGGCTGGTGGTCCAGGTGACCGACGACGGCCGCGGCGGAGCCGACCCGGCCGCCGGGGCCGGGCTCCAGGGACTGGCCGACCGGGTCGCGATCCTGAGAGGACGACTCATGGTGACCAGCCCGACCGGCGGGCCGACCAGGCTCCGGCTGGAGGTGCCGTGCTCCGGCTAGTCATCGCCGAGGACGCCGTCCTGCTCCGGGCCGGCCTCGTCGAACTGCTCACCCGGGGCGGCCACCGGGTGGTCGCCGCCGTCGGCGACGCGGTCGCGCTCGCCGACGCCGTGGACGCCGAACGGCCGGACGCCGTCGTCACCGACGTCCGGATGCCACCCGGCTTCCACGACGAGGGACTCCGCGCCGCCCTGGAACTCCGCGAGCGCCACACCGACCTGCCCGTCCTGGTCCTCTCCCAGTACGTGGCCACCCCGTACGCCACCCGGCTGCTCGGTGCCGCGGGCGCGCAGCAGGCCGGGCTCGGCTACCTCCTCAAGGACCGGGTCGGCGACGTCGGCGACTTCCTGGACGCGCTGCGCCGGGTGGCCGCCGGTGAGACGGTGATCGACCCGGAGGTGGTCCGCGTCCTGCTCCGGGGCCGTTCCGCGGACCGGCCGCTCGGCCGGCTCACCCCGCGCGAGCGGGAGGTGCTGGGGCTGATGGCGGAGGGCCTGAACAACCAGGCCCTCGGCGCCCGGCTGAACATCACCGAGGCCTCGGTGGTCAAGCACTGCGGGAACATCTTCATGAAGCTGGACCTCGACCCGGCCGAGGGCAACCGGCGCGTCCTCGCCGTCCTGGCCCACCTCGCCGATCAGCGCGGCGAGTAGCCGCCGGACGTCCCGGGGCCGGGTCACCACCCGCTGACGCTCTCCGGTCTCCTGGCACGTGGTCGAGCCGGAGACCGGCCACCGGCCGATGTTCTCCCAGCCGCGCGAACCGGCCTGCGTCCTGCGGGAAGCCGCCGCCCCCTGAATGCGGACTCCCGGGCCCGACGAGCGGCGACGGGCGCCTGCCCCGTAGCCTTTCGATTGAATTTCCCCGGGGGGGGGGGTGGGTATTCACGGCCGTGCGAAGAAACCGGCTCGTCTCAGCAGGGGAGGACGGGAACGCAGATCTCGCACAGGTGAGCGTCGAGCATCTGTGGACGGTACCGTTCGAGAATCGGCCGCCCGGGGTCCGGACTGAAACCCGCACCTGTCAGCGCGTGGAACAGTCCGGCCCAGGCGCGTGACAACCCCTCGGGGGTGTGCGGGACGACCAGGACCGCGTGACGGCCGCCGGCCAGTCGGGCCTCCTCGACCTCGCCGTGCGGGATCCCGGCGTCCTGCGGAAGGACGAGGCACGCGTCGTACCTGCAGTTCTGCGGCGTCGTCCGCGCGGGGTCGTCCCGGGCGATCCCCAGGACGACCGAGTCGGCCCGGAACAGGCCGTTGGTGGTGGCCCATTCCTTGAGCCTTTCCATCGGGGCGGCATTTCCGGGCCCGTACGGGCCGACGTGCCTCAGGTAGGCGATCCGGAATTCCGGAATGTCCTCCACGGTGAACACGACGTCCCCTCCGTTCGATCGGCGTGAATCGAACAGTAGCAAGGTATAAAATCCCTTCCGGTCGATATTTCAAAAGTCATCGCTCGGGAGCGCCCGGCCCACTACTCCCGAGCCGGTCGCCGGTCGCCGGTCGCCGGTCGCCGGCGTGGGCCTCGGAGTCGAGGGGGACGCGTCGGGGTCGAGGAGGGCGGCCAGCCGCTGGGCGGTGGTCTCCCAGGACCACTGTTCCCGGACCCACCGGCGACCGGCCTCGCCCGTCCGCGCGCGCTCGGCGGCGGGCGTCCGAAGTATGCGGACGATCGCCTCGGCGACGGCGGTGTCGTCGCGGCCGTCGACGACGGTGCCGGTGACGCCGTCGAGGACGGCGTCCGGTGCACCGCCGGAGCGGCCCGCGACGACGGGGAGTCCGGAGGCCGCCGCCTCCAGGAAGACGATGCCGAGACCCTCCGCCTCCAGACCGGCCCGGCGGGTGCGGCACGGCATCGCGAAGACGTCGGCCGCCGCGTAGTGGGCGGGCGTCTGCGCGTGCTCCCGGCCGCCGGCGAACACGACCGAGCCCGGCTCGGTGTGCCGCCGCGCGAGGTCGCGCAGCCGCTGTTCGTCCGGGCCGCGGCCGACCAGCACCAGGGTGGCGCCGGGGACGGCCCGCCGGATCTGCGGGAGCGCGCGGATCAGGGAGTCCTGACCCTTGCGCGGGACCAGCCGGGCCACACAGAGGATCACCGGCCCGGTGGGACCGCCGCCCCGCTGCTCCCGCCACAGTGCGGACGACTCGTCGGACGGCCGCCCGGGCCGCGGCCGGAACAGGTCGGCGTCGACGCCGGGCACGAGCCGTTCCAGCCGGGCCGCGGGTCCGAGCGCGGGGGCGATCCGGTCGCGGGTGTACGGACCGAGGTAGGTGACGACGTCGACGCTGTCACCGATCCGCCGCAGCAGTCGACGGGCCCCCGGGGTGCGCGCCCACCAGATCTCGTGGCCGTGCGTGGTGGCGACGGTCCGCCGGATTCCCGGCGCTCGGCGGCGGAGCCCGGGCGTCATCGCGGCGAGCGGGGCCGCGGCGCCGAACCAGACCCGGTCGCAGCCGTACGCCCGGGCGATCTCGGCGGCCCGGCGGGTGACCCGCCCGGTCGGCAGCAGCGTCCGGGACCGGTCGCGGATCACCGGGAACGGCAGTGCGGCGTCGTGGTGGGCGGAGCCCGGTTCGTCCGAGGTGTAGACGACGACCTCGCCGCCGGGCAGCCGGGTGGCCATGGCGTGGACGAAGGTCTCGATGCCGCCCTGTCGGGGCGGGAAGTCGTTGGTGACGATGAGGGTGCTGGTCATGGGGTGGTGACGACCTCGGTTCGGGGGAAGGCGGTGGCGGTGGCGGTGGCGGTGGCGGTGGTGCGGGCCGGGGCGCGGGCCGGTTGCCGGGGGCGGGCGGGCACCGGGGTGGTGGGGCGGCGCGGCACGGGACGGACGCACCCGCCCGCCCGCGGCGGCGGGGCGAGGAGAGCAGGGGCACGTACGGACGGGGCGGGCACGGCGGGCACGGCGGTGGCGGTGCGGGCACGGTCGGCCCCGGGGCGGTCGCGCGCGGACAGCCTGGCGAGGAGGACGAGGAGCGCGGGCAGCGCGAGGTAGCCGAACCGTCCGGCGGGCGCCAGCAGGAAGGCCAGGCCGAGTCCGAGTGCCAGCCGGTCGGCTGCGCCGGTGGCGTCCCGGGGCGGGCGGAGCGCGAGCGACGCGGCGACCGCGAGTCCGGCGAGCAGGAGCAGGGTGAGGGAGGTGTACCACCCGGCCGGGCCGAGGTCGGCGAGGATCCGGCCGGGCAGGGGGCTGCTCGCGGGCGTGGGCAGCCCGCCGCGCCCGGTGGGGAAGGCGAACACCTGCTGCACCAGCGGTCCGGGCGCGCGCAGTGCACCGGGCAGGACGATCGCGGCCGTGCCGACCAGGGCGGTGGCCGTCGCGCGCACCGCCGCCCGCCGTCCGGCGGTGGCGGCCAGCAGGGCGGCGACCACGGCGACCGCCGGCCAGGCCGTCCACTTGAGCGCGCAGGCCAGGGCGAGGGCCGCTCCGGCGCCGAGCGGGCGGGCCCGGCCGGCCAGGGCGAGCGCCAGGCAGCAGAGTCCGGTGAGTGGCAGGTCGACCCCACTGACGCAGAGCGGCAGCGCGACCGGCGGCGAGGCGATCAGCGCCGCGACCTGCGTGCCGACCTGCGGGCCGACCGGGCCGACGGCGGGCCCCGAAGCCGGAACAGGTCCGCCCCGATGCCGACGCCGATGCTCACGCCGCAGCCGCAGCCGCAGCCGGGTCCGGTGCGGTCCGACGGCCGCGACCAGGCAGCCGAAGAACGCGGCGGCACACCACACCCGTGCGTCGCCGAGCATCCGGACCGGCCACCCGTCCGATCCGAGCAGCGCGCGAGGCAGCCCGAACAGCGCCATGCCGGGCAGGTACGGCGTGTACTCGGCGACCGTGTGCGGCTCGGCCAGGTACGGCGTGCCGTGCCGGAGCAGCAGTTCGCCCGACCGTTCGATGACGGTGACCTCGCTCTGCCCCTGCCCGGTGGCGACCAGGACGAACAGCGGTACGGCGATCGCGCCGGCGAGCGCGACGGCCGCCGCGCAGCGGGACGCCCACCGCCGGGGCAGCACCAGCACGGCAACCGCCGCCGCCAGGTATCCCGTTGCGGCGTGCAGTCCCCAACTCCGGTGCGGTCCCAGCCCGGAGACGAGCGGGAACGCCCCGGCCCAGCCGGCCGCGACCAGCCATCCGCCGCACCACAGCAGCCGTCGCCCGCCGGGGGAGCGGTGGCGATGACGGTCGTGGCGGTGGCGGTCGTGGAGACGAGGTCGATCGTGAGGGCGGGGAGGGCTCGGACGGCTTCGACGGGCGCGGTGAATCAGCACCACTTCATTGCAGCGGCGCAGGTCGGCGAGGTCATGAGGGCCAGGTCGAGTCCTGTGGTCGGGTTTCCCCTACCACGGTCGGGTGCGCGGGGGAGGGCCGCGCGCAGGCCGGACGGTGGGATCGTGCACGGGTGGGGTCCGCCCTTTCGCGAGGTGTTCCGAACAAGTGAATTCGTACCCGACCTGACGTTCGGTGTCCATGGAATTACGCTCGGTGCCGTCCGGTCGCTATCGTGGACGGCGTGGTGAGGTCCTGGGATGCGGCGGTGGAACGGGCGCAGGCGCGGCTGGAGGCGGCGCCCGGGGTGCGGGCGGTGGGGGAGGGCGAGGGGCGGCGGTTCGCGCTCTGGGACCTCGCGTCGCGCGCCGAGGGGGAGTTGGGCGAGCAGGTGGATCCGGAGGCGATCGGTCCGGCGGAGGAACGCGCCCTGCGGCAGCGGCTCGGAGAGAGCGGGCGCGAGTGGCCGGACGGTGAGCTGTACCGCCGCCGCTACTGGTTGACCGGCGCCGCCGGGACCGCCGACCCCGTGGGCGGAGCGGCCGACGCCACCGGTGCCGTGGCCGGCGCCCCGGTCGGCACCGTCGCCGTCGACAACTGGACGAAGGGGCCCGGGCAGTTGGCCGTCTCCTCGCTCTACCTGCGCCCCGCCGCGCGTGGGCGCGGCCTCGCCGCGACGGCGCTCGACCAGCTCTACCGGGCCGCCACGGCCGAGGGCCTGCCCGGCTACCGCCTGGAGGCGCACTGGACGTGGCAGCACGCCGTCCGGTACTACCTGCGCCGCGGTCTCTGGGTGGTCTCCTGGAAGCACGCCGTCGGCCTGGCGCGGCTGCCCCAACTGCCGCCCTACCGGGTGCGGGAGGAGGAGGACCGGCTGGTCCTGCTGGTCGCGGACGGGGCGCCGGGCCCCGGTGGCGGCTGGACCCCGCTGCTCACCGCCGGCCGCGAGGGCCGCTGGCTGCGGCTGGACGAGACCACGGACTACCGCCGGGCGGACGGCTGGGTGCGCGACTTCGCCCGCTCCACGCTCGCCCTGCACCTGGCGCTCGCCGGACGCCCGCTGGTGCGCGGCCCGCAGTGGTGGGCGGAGGCGTGGCGGTGGTCGGACGCGGGGGAGCCGGAAGGGCTCGCGTACCGGATCGAGCACGTCGAGCGGTCGGCGCGCGACGGCGGCCGGCCGGTCACGACCCCCTACCGTCCGATCCTGGCCGGCCCGGGCGGCGGCCCGGGCGGCAGGCAGGTCCGTGAGCAGGCCCACGACCAAGGCCGAGATCAGGGCCGCGATCAGGGCCGTGACCGGACCGGCGACCGGAGGGGGGAGCCCGGCGACCCCGCGCGATGACCTCGCCGCGCACCGCTCCGCACCCCGGCGGGCCGACCTGGGAAACTCGCCGCATGGCAGAGATCGAGATCGACGGCGCACCCGCCGACCCCGCGCAGCTCGCGGCGCTGGGCCTGCTCAACTACGGGCACTTCACCACGCTGCGCGCCGAGGCGGGCCGCACCCGCGGGCTGACGCTCCACCTGGACCGGCTGGTCCGCGACTGCCGCACGGTGTTCGGGGCCTCCCTGGACCGGGAGCTGGTCCGCGACCGGATCCGGCACGTCCTCCCGGCCGACGGCGCGCCGGTGATCGTCCGGGTCACCGTGTTCGACCCGGCGCTCGGCCTCGAACGCCCGGCCGCGCCGGCCGAACCCCGGCTGCTGGTCACCACCCGCCCGGCGCCGGCCGGCCCGCCCGGCCCGCTGCGGGTCCGCACCGCCGTGTACCGGCGCGAGTTGCCGGGAGTGAAGCACGTCGGCCTGTTCGGGCTGCTCCATCACCGCAGGCTGGCCCAACTGGCCGGTTTCGACGATGCGCTGCTGGTCGACGAGGACGGTCGGATCACCGAGGGCGCCACCTGGAACCTCGCCCTCCACGACGGCCGTGACCTGGTCCGACCGGACGCCGCCGCCCTGCCCGGCGTCACCGAGGCACTGCTGGCCGGCGCGTACGGCGGCCCGCAGCGGCGCGAGCCCGTCGCACCGTCCGGGCTGGACCGCTTCGTCGCCGCCGTCGCCGTCAACGCGGGCGTCGGGGTCCGCCCGGTCGCGGCGATCGACGGCACCCGGTTCGACCCGGCCCACCCCGCCGTCGCCGAACTCCGCGCCGCGTACGAGGGCATCGACGGCGAGCGGATCTGACGAGGAGGCCCGAGGGGGAGGGTCCGAGGAGAGAGCCCGGGGAGGAGATCCGCCCGAGAGGCCGGACGGCGAGGCCCGACGGCGAGGCCCGACGGAGAGTCCCGGGCGTGCGACCGGCGCCCTGGCGCGACCGCGCCCGCACGCGGGCCGTCGTCCGGCGGCGGCGGGGAGGGCTGACGCCACCCGGAGAGCGCGCCGGGGGATAACCCCACCCCCCGTCCGCCAGCGGCCTCCATGGTCCGCCGCGCCGCGTCTTCCTAGCCTGGAACACGTCGACGACCAGCGACGATCCCCGAAGGAAGGCCCCACCATGGCACCCCGCCGCACCCGCCCCCAGCCCGAGCCGTACGGGCGTTCCGACGCCCACGCCGCGATCGAGCTGCGCGGCGTGCGGCGCAGCTACGGCCGGGGCGGCGAGACCGTGCACGCCCTGCGCGGCGTCGACCTCGCCCTCGGCCGCGGTACCTTCACCGCGGTCATGGGCCCGTCCGGCTCGGGCAAGAGCACGTTCCTGCAGTGCGCGGCCGGCCTGGACCGCCCGACCGCCGGCGAGGTCTACCTGGGCGGCGAGGAGATCACCCGGCTGAGCGAGAACCGGCTCACCAAGCTGCGCCGCAGCCGGATCGGCTTCGTCTTCCAGTCCTTCAACCTGCTGCCCTCGCTGACCGTGCTGCAGAACGTGCTGCTCCCGCAGCGCCTCGCCGGTGAGCGCCAGGACCGTTCCCGGGCCAAGGAGTTGCTCGCCCGGGTCGGTCTCGGTGACCACGCCGGGCGCCGGCCGGGGCAGCTCTCCGGCGGTCAGCAGCAGCGGGTGGCGATCGCCCGCGCACTGATCACCGACCCGGACGTGCTCTTCGCGGACGAGCCGACCGGCGCACTGGACACCAGGACCGCGCACGAGGTGCTGGGCCTGCTCCGCGGCGCGGTGGACTCGATGGGTGCCACCGTCGTGATGGTCACCCACGACCCGGTGGCCGCCTCGGTCGCCGACCGGGTGCTCTTCCTGGCCGACGGCGCGCTCGCCGACGAGCTGTACCGGCCGGACCCGCGGACGATCGCCGACCGGATGGTCACGCTGGCCGCGCGCCCGGTGGGGGTGGCGGCATGACCAACGGACTCGCCCGCGCCTCGGTGCGGTTCCGCCCCGCCTCCTTCGTCGGCACCTTCGTCGCGCTGCTGTTCGGCGCGGCCGTCGTGATGGCCTGCGGCACGCTGCTGCAGACCGGCCTCACCGCCTCCGTGCCGGCCGGCCGGTACGCGAGCGCGCCGGTGGTCGTGGCCGCCGACCCGACCGTCACGATCACCTACAAGAGCGCCGAGGACACCGAGACCGAGAGCCAGTCGGTGCCCGAGCGGGCCCGTCTGGACGCGGGGCTGGCGGCCCGGATCGCCGCCCAGCCGGGCGTGGCCGCCGCCCGCCCCGACACCGCCTTCCCGGTGCAGGGCGCCGCCGGCACCCCGCTGGCGGGATCGCCGCTGACCGGCCGGGGCTTCGCCTCGCTCGGCATCACCGGCCCCGCCGACAAGCTGGTCGAGGGCCGCGCCCCCGGCGCCGGCGAGGTCGTCCTGGACGCCGACACGGCGCGCGCCGCCAAGCTGGCGCCCGGGACCACCGTGACGCTCACCGCGCCCGGCGGCAGCGGCAGTTACCGGATCTCCGGCCTCGCCGCCCCGCAGCAGTTCGGCGCCGCGGCGGCCGGGACGCCCACCGCCTGGTTCGCGGACCAGCCGGCCGACCGCCTCTCCGGCCACCCCGGCCGGGTCGACGCCATCGCCGTGCAGCCCCGCGAGGGTGTCGACGCCAAGGCGCTCGCCGCGCAGGTCGAGCAGGCCGTGGGCGACCGGGCGGAGGTGCTGACCGGGGACGACCGCGGCACCGTCGAGCAGCCCGTGCTCGCCGAGGCGCGCACCATGCTGACCGCCCTGGGCGGCTCCTTCGGCGGCACCGCCACCATGACCGCCGTCTTCGTGGTCGTCTCCACCGTCGCCCTGGCCACCGGCCAGCGCGCCCGCGAGTTCGCCCTGCTGCGCGCCATCGGCGCCACCCCGCGGCAGATCCGCCGCACCATCGCCACCGAGGCGATGCTGGTCGCCCCCCTCGCCGGTGCGCTCGGCATCCTGCCCGGACTGGCCTTGGCCCGCTGGTGGTTCGACGAGATGGTGGAGCGCGGCGCCGTCCCGGACTCGGTGGAACTGTCGGTCGGCCCGGTGCCGATGCTGGCAGCCGTCGGCGTCTGCACGCTCGCCGCGCTGGGGGCCGGCTTCGTCGCCGCCCGCGGCCCGGCCCGGATGCGCGCCGGCCAGGCGCTCGGTGCGGCAGCCGTCGAAGCCGGCCGTCCGGGCAAGGTGCGCACCGTGATCGGCCTGCTCTTCGCCGCGGGTGGCGTGTCGCTGGCCGGCCTCGCCTCGGCCCTGAAGGGTTCCGACGCCGCCAACACCGCGCTCGGCGTGGTGATGTGCTTCCTGACCGCCGTCGCGCTGCTCGGCCCCTGGGTGGCCCGGGGCGCGGCCGGGGTGCTCGGTGCCCCGCTGCGGGCCGGCGGCGCGCCAGGCTCGCTGGCCGCCGACAACACGCGGGCCAACGCCCGCCGGCTGGCCTCCGCGATCACGCCGATCGCCATGGTCACCGCCTTCTGCGGCACCCTGCTCTTCCTGCAGACCACGATCAGCCACGAGACCGGTGAGCAGGTGCGCAGCGGCATCACCGCCGACCACGTGCTCGCGTCGACGGGCCCGGGCCTGCCCGCCGGCACCGCCGAGCAGGCAGCGAAGGTGCCCGGTGTGGAGGCGGCGGTCGGCGTCCTGCGCACCGGTGTCCTCTACCGCAGCGGGCAGACGGTGCAGACCGCCAACGCGCTGGGTGTCGCCGGTGACCCGGCCCGGCTCTCCCGGGTGCTCGACCTCGGCGTGCACGAGGGCTCGCTGGCCGAGCTCGGCCGCTCGACGGACACCGTCGCGCTCTCCCGGACCATGGCCGACGACCTCGGTGTCAAGGTCGGTGACCGGGTCCCGCTCTGGCTCGGTGACGGTACGGAGGCGAAGCCGCTGCTGGTCGCCACCTACGAGCGCGGGCTCGGCTTCGGGCAGGCGCTGCTGCCCCGGGCGGCCGTCGCGGAGCACGTGACCGCCGGCTACGACAGCCAGGTGCTGGTCACGGACGCGCCGGACGCCGACCGGGCCGCGGTCGCGAAGCAGCTGGCCGGGGTGGGCGGCGGGACGGCTCTGCTCGTCACCGACCGGGCCGGGTTCGTCGCCCAGGCCGACAAGGCGCAGGAGCTCGGCGCCTGGGCGAACACCGTGATGGCGGGGGTGCTGGGCGGGTTCGCGGCGGTCACGGCCGCCAACACCCTGGTGATGACGGTGCTGGACCGGCGCCGCGAGATCGCGCTGCTGCGGTTGGCGGGGACCACCCGTCGGCAGGTGCGCGGCATGATGCGCTGGGAGGCGCTGCTGGTCGCCGCGACCGGCCTGGTGGTCGGCGGTGCGATCGCCTGGACCACCCTGGTGCCGGTCACCCGGGGCATCGCCGGCGCGGCGCCGCACGTCCCGGTCGGGACGGCGCTGCCGCTGGGGGGCGCGGCGGTGCTGCTCTGCCTCGCCGCGACCGCCCTGCCGGCCCGGGCCCTGCTGCGGACCCGTCCGGTGGCGATGGGCGGCGGCCGGCAGTAGGGACGGCGAGGAGGGGACCGGTCCGGTCCCAGCAGGCCGGGCGGGAAAGGCCGTCCCGGGGGAGGTCGTCCCGGGGGAGGGAACGGCCTGGGGAAGGACCGGAGCTCCGGCTCCGCAGGGGGCGTGAACGGGCGGTGCGCGCGGGTCTGGCGCACCGCCCGTTCGGGTGACAAAGCCGCGCCGAACAGGCGCCAGAGAGTGGTAGAAGGCCGGAAGGCCCTTGATCCACACCGATCGTGATGTCTGATCAGCTACGCTCACGGCCGCGTCCGTCCGGTGCCGCACGCCCGGGGACGCCGTCCCGTCCACCCCCGCGCCGAGCCGGTCCGGCACGCCCGGTGTGCCCGCTGCCGGGCCCCGGCGCGCCCCGGCAGAGAGAAGGCCGACCGATGAGCAGTCCTCCTGCGGCCCGCACGCCCCGCCCGCCCCGTCCGTCGCTGCGCCTGCGGCCCCGCCTGCCGCCGCGTCTGCCGCTGCTGGCGCTGCGGGCCACCGCCACCGCGCTCGCCGTCCTGGCCGTGGTCCAGACGATGCTGGCCGCCAGCTTCCTGAACGGCCACTACGACTCGCTCAAGGCCCACGAACTGGCCGCCATGGCCCTGGACACCCTGGTGCTCGTCCAACTGGTGGCCGCCGCGTTGGTCGGCCTGGTCGCCCGTCGCGGCCCGGGCGGCACGCGCGGACCGTTCCGGCCGCTCGGCACCGCGGCGCTGCTGGCGGTCGCGGCAGGCGCCCAGACGGCCTTCGGATACGACCGGGCGGTCGGGCTGCACGTCACCCTGGGCGTCCTGCTGGTCAGCGCCCTGCTGTTCGCCCTGGTCGGCGCCTGGCGTCTGCCGCTGCCCGCGAGCGGCGGCGCCCCCGCCGCCCCGCAGGGCGCCGCCGCCGGACGGCTGCCCCGTCCGAGCGGCTCGATGGAGGTGGCGCAGTGAGGCGCCGCCGGTTCCTCGGCGTCGGCGCGGCCGTGATCGGCGCGGGCGCGGTCGGGGCCTTCGCCGTGCCGCCGGCCGCCCGGCTGCTGGCCGAGGCGCGGCCGGGACGCCTGCTGACCAGCGAGGTCCCGCTGCCGGAGCCGTTCCGGGTGCCGCTGCCGGTGCCGCCCGTCCTCGCCCCGGTCCGCTCCGACGCGACCACGGACCACTACGAGATCGTCCAGCGGGTCGCCGGCCTGGAGATCCTGCCCGGCCTGCGCACCGAAGCCTGGACGTACGGCGGGACCTTCCCCGGCCCGACCATGGTCGCGCGGGCGGGCCGCGAGGTCGTGGTCCGCCACCGCAACGAGCTGCCGGTGCCCTCGGTGGTCCACCTGCACGGCGGCCACACCCCGGCGGACAGTGACGGCTACCCCGTCGACCTGCTGCTCCCGGCCGGATCGTCGGCCGACCACGCGGCGCACGCGATGGCGGGGATGGCCGGGATGGCGGGGATGACCGGGACGTCCGGGACAGGAACCGTGGGCCGGACCGTCGTCGGTGAGCGCAGCTACACGTACCCGGGCCACCAGCGTGCCGCCACCCTCTGGTACCACGACCACCGGATGGGCTTCACCGGCCCCGGCATCTGGCGCGGCCTGGCCGGCTTCCACCTGATCGGCGACGAGGAGGAGGACGCCCTGCCGCTGCCGCGCGGCGAACGCGACCTCCCGCTCATGCTCGCCGACCGCGCCTTCGCCTCCGACGGCTCGTTCCGCTACCCCTCCGTCGACCCCGGGCTGACCGTTCCGGGCGTCACCGACGACTACATGAACGGCGTGCTCGGCGACGTCATCCTGGTCAACGGCGTGCCCTGGCCACGCGTCGAGGTGGACCGCGCCCACTACCGGCTGCGCCTGCTCAACGCCTCCAACACCCGTCGAGATCGCCCCCGCCGAGCGGTTCGACGTCGTGGTCGACTTCTCCCGCTACCCGCCCGGCACGTCCGTCCGCCTGACGAACCGCTTCGGCAGCGAGCGGACCGGCGAGGTTCTCCGCTTCGACGTCACCTCCCGCCCGGTGACCGACGACGCGACCGTCCCCGAACGCCTCTGCACCCTCGAACGGCTCGACCCCGGCGCCGCCGTCACCACCCGCACCTTCGGCTTCCGCCGCAGTCGCAACGACGGCTGGACGATCAACAACCGGCCGTACGAGCCGGGCCGCGTGCTGGCGGCCCCGGCGCTCGGCACCACCGAGATCTGGAGGTTCTTCAGCGACGTCCACCACCCCGTCCACCTGCACCTGGACCAGTTCCAGGTGCTCTCCCGCAACGGTGGTGACCCGGGCCCGTACGACGCGGGCTGGAAGGACACCGTGGACCTGCGGCCGTCGGAGGGGGTGGAGGTGCTGGTGAGGTTCACCGACTACCCGGGGACGTACATGCTGCACTGCCACAACCTGGAGCACGAGGACATGGCGATGATGGCGGACTTCGTCGTGGAGTGAGCGGGGACGGTGCGCGGCTCCGTCCGCTCGCGCACCTTTCACCCGTTCGGCGGAGCGTCGGCGGGGGAGTCGCGCGCCCACCCACCTCGTGGCAGCCCCCGCCCGCGCCCCGACATGCCGCCCCGCGGCGCGTGGCCTAGCGTCGCGAGGGAGGGGGGTCCCGGCCGTGGAGGGGCTCCGGGCCGCACAGCGAGGAGCCGCGCATGACCAGTCCCGCCGAACGCCGCCGGCGCGGCCGGGCCGCCCGCAGCCGGGTCTCCCGCTCCGCCCACGGCCGCTGGATCCCCGCCGCCGACCGCCCGGACCCGATCCGCCTGCTGGAACACCAGGCCGAGGACCGGCTCGCGGACCTCCGCCCGATCCGCTACGGACGGATGGCCGAATCCGCGTTCGCCTTCCTGCGGGGCTCCGCCGCCGTCATGACCGCCGACCTCGCCGCCGTCCCCGACACCGGCCTCACCGTCCAACTGTGCGGCGACGCCCACCTGCTGAACTTCGGCGTGTACGCCTCGCCGGAACGCGCCCTGCTCTTCGACGTCAACGACTTCGACGAGACCTACCCCGGCCCCTTCGAGTGGGACGTCAAACGGCTCGCCGCCAGCGTCGCGGTCGCCGCCCGCGACAACGGCCACGACGACGACCGCGCCCACCGCGCCGCGCTCGCCGCCGCGGACGGTTACGCGGTCGCCATGCGGCGCCTCGCCGAGATGGGCGAACTCGAGGTCTGGTACGCCCGGATCGACACCGCCGACCTGCCGGCGACGGTCCGCGGGGGCGGTCGCCGCCGACAGGTCGAGGCCAACCTCGACCGCGCCCGCCGCCGCACCAGCCTGCAGGTCTTCGGCAAGCTCACCGAGCGGGGTGAGGACGGCCGCCGTCGCATCATCAGCGACCCGCCGCTGATCGAACCGGTGCCGCGCGACGAGCTGCGCAGGGTCGGCAAGATCTTCAGCGACTACCGCGCCACCCTCGCCGAGGACCGCCGGGTCCTGCTCGACCGCTTCCAACTGGTCGACGTCGCCCGCAAGGTGGTCGGCGTCGGCAGTGTCGGCACCCGCTGCTTCATCCTCCTCCTGGAGGGCCGGGACGAGCGCGACCCCCTCTTCCTCCAGATCAAGGAGGCCGGACGGTCCGTGCTGGAGGACTACCTGCCGGAGACGCCGACCGAGGGCCGTCACCTCACCGAGGCGCCGGTCGTCCACGGCGGCCGGCGCGTCGTCACCGGCCAGCACCTGATGCAGGCCGCCAGCGACATCTTCCTCGGCTGGACCACCGGCCCCGGGGGCCGCCACTTCTACGGACGCCAGCTGCGCGACATGAAGGGGGCCGCCGCCGTCGCCGACATGGCGCCCGCGGACCTGCGCGCCTACGCCGACCTCTGCGGCCGGACCCTGGCCCGCGCCCACGCCCGCTCCGGCGACCGTCTCGCCGTCGCCGGCTACCTGGGCAGCGCCGACACCTTCTCCGAGGCCGTGGCCGACTTCGCCGTCCAGTACGCGGACCGGACCGTCGTCGACCACGCGGCGTTGCTGGCCGCGATCGACGCGCACGCGGTGGCGGCACGGCGGGGTATCTGAGGCCGCCCCGGCCTGCCCGGGACCGAGCCCGGCCCGGGTCCGGCCCCGCCCGGGGGCCGGAGCCGCCCCCGTGGACAAATGGCTACCGGCTGGCCCTGCACCCGGACGGCCTGGCCCCGCGGATCCTCAACTTCGGCGCCTGGGCCCGGCACATCCTCGAACGGACCACCCACCTGGGCGCGCTCCACGCCGAACTGCTCGGCTACGTCGGGGCGCCGGAGGCGGCGCGGTCCGACCGGCCGTCCGGCCTGCCCTCGTCTCCCTGCTCCTGCTCGGTGTCGCAGGGGTGACCTTCGGGAGAGGTCCTTCAGGTGCTACCTCTGGTTTCTTGGGTCTGACCAGGATGACCGCCGTCGCGTCTTGATCGACATCCTGGAAAGCAGTCTTCGCGGCCTCCGAAGGCTCGAAGAGGTGAATTCGGAAAAGGTGACGGATGCCGCGGGGCCCTTCGGCGTTCGGGGGTGTGGCGGGTCAGGCGGGGGTGAGGAGGTGGAGGGCGGCGGGGGTGACGGTGACGGTGACGGGGAGGGGGGCCATGAACTCGCCGTCGGCGTAGGCGGTGATGGCGGGGGAGTCGATGCGGACCGACGTGGTGCGGTGGGTGGTGACCTCGCGGCGTCGGACGTGGGTGCCCTTGAAGAGGGTGGGGAAGAAGCGGGCGATGCGGTGACGGGGCATCGCGTCGACGAGGGTGAGGTCGAGGAGGCCGTCGGTGGGGTCGGCGGTCGGGCAGATGAGCATCCCGCCGCCGTAGCTGCTGGTGTTGCCGACGGCGGCGAGCGTGAGGTCGCGGGTGATCTCGGTGCCGTCGGCGAGGGTGAGGTGGAAGGGCAGCGGGCGGAGGTTGGCGAACTCGACGGCGATGGCGAGGTTGTAGCGCATCCGGCCGCGGGGCCAGCGGAGCCGGTTGGTGCGGTCGCTGACCAGGGAGTCGAAGCCGCTGGCGAGGACGGAGCCGAACCGGCGGGTGCTGCCGTCGGCCGCCGTGACGAGGCCGAGGTCGACGGTGCGGGTGCGGCCGGCGGCGACGACGTCGGCGGCGGCCTCCGGGGCGTTGCGGGGGAGGCCGTAGGCGCGGGCGTGGTCGTTGCCGGTGCCGGCGGGGACGACGCCGAGGGGGACGGACGTGCCGGCGGCGGCCTGCAGGCCGAGGTTGACCATGCCGTCGCCGCCGACGACGACCAGGGCGTCGCAGGACCCGGAGCCGACGGCGGCGCGGGCGAGTTCGAGGGACTCGGCGGCGGAGGTGCCCGCTCGCGCGTCCACGGCGATGCCGAGGTCGCGCAGGCGGGCGGTGGCGCGGCGGGCCGCCGGCTCGGCGTGGCCGGCGGCTGCCGCGGGGTTGGTGAGGAGAACGACGCGGGCGATGGTTCTCCGGCCGCTCACGGGATCAGCTTGCCCGGGTTGAGGATGCCCGCCGGGTCCAGCTCGGCCTTGACGGCGCGCAGGATGCGCACGCCCAGCTCGCCGATCTCGTCGGTCATCCAGGGGCGGTGGTCGGCGCCGACCGCGTGGTGGTGGGTGATCGTGCCGCCGGCCGTCAGGATGGCGTCGCAGGCGGCGCGCTTCGCACCGGCCCACCGCTCCAACGGGTCGTCGCCGAGGGCGGCGACGACCGTGAAGTAGAGCGAGGCGCCGGTCGGGTAGACGTGCGAGATGTGGCAGAGCACGAGCGAGCCGGGGAGGGCCTCGGTGAGGGCGGTGGTCACGGCCAGACGGAGCTCGGGGAGGTTCCGCCAGCTGGTGGCGGTTTCGAGGGTCTCGCAGAGCGCGCCCGCGCGGAGCAGGGAGTCCCGCAGGTAGGGGGCGTTGAACCGGCCGTGTTCCCAGGCCCGGGCGGGTGCCTCGCCGAGCGGGGTGCCGCCGGCGGCGAGCAGGACGGCGCGGGTCTCCGCGTGGCGGGTGGCGGCCTGTTCGGCGGTGCCCTCGAAGACGGTGACGGCCAGGCAGCCGGTGACCGCGGGTTCGCCGCCGATCCTCTCGGTCATCGCGAGGTTGACCATGGTCTCGGCCTCGTCGGAGAGCCGGATGACGGTCGGGCCGGTGCCCTGCTGCTCGACGGCGCGCAGCGCGGCCGAGCCGGTGGCGAAGTCGGGGAAGGACCAGGCCTCGTACGCCTTGGCGGCGGGCGCGGGGTGGACGCGGACCCGGACGGCGGTGATCACGCCGAGGGTGCCCTCCGAGCCGAGGAACAGTTCGCGCAGGTCGGGTCCGGCGGCGGAGGCGGGGGCGCGCCCGAGGTCGAGGGTGCCGGCCGGGGTGACGACGCGCAGGCCGCGCACCATCTCGTCGAACCGGCCGTGGCCGGCCGAGTCCTGACCGGAGGAGCGGGTGGCCGCGAAGCCGCCGATGGTGGCGAAGCGGAAGCTCTGCGGGTAGTGGCCGAGTTCGAGGCCGTGCGCGGCGAGCAGCGCCTCCGCCGCCGGGCCGGTGAGGCCCGCGCCGAGGACGGCCTCGCCGGAGGTCTCGTCGAGGTCGAGCAGCCGGTCGAGGCGACGCAGGTCGAGCGACACGACGGCCGCGAGGCCGCCGCGCTCCGGGTCCAGCCCGCCGACCACGCTGGTGCCGCCGCCGAAGGGCACGACGGCGATGCGGCGTTCGGCGCACAGCGCGAGCAGGGCGGCGATCTCGTCCTCCCCTCCGGGCAGGACGACGGCGTCGGGCGCGTCCTGCGGTGCGCGGCTGCGGCGGCGCAGCAGGTCGGGGGTGGACTTGCCGCCGGCCCGGGGGAGGCGGTCGGCGTCGGCGGCGCTGACGTGCGCTTCGCCGACGACGGCGGCGAGGGCCGCGAGGTCGTCCGGGGACAGGGCGGACGGCCGCAGCACGACGTCCGGGGCGTCCGGGCCCGGCTCGGCGTCGCCGGTGACGCCGAGGGCGGCGGCGAGCAGGCCCTTGACGTCGGCGGACAGCTCCTTGGCGAGGGCCGGGTCGCCCCAGGCGTCCCACTTCATCGGGGGGAGCGGCAGCGCGGCGTCGGCCGGTTCCGCTTGCTTCTCGGCGGTCATGCGTTACAGTTTTACACATCATGTCAAGTAGTAACGCGGACCTCGACCGGTCGTCCGAGCCTCGCGGCACCGACGACGCCATCCTTGACGCCGCCGCCGATCTGGTCATCCAACTCGGCGTACGCCGGACCCAGTTGGCCGAGATCGCGCGCCGTGCCGGGGTCAGTCGGCCGACCGTCTACCGGCGCTGGCCGGACGTCCGGGCGGTGATCGGTGCGCTACTCACCCGCGAGATCGCGGCCACCCAGGAGGCCGTCCGGCTCGCCGGGGTGGACCGGGCCGCGTTCGTCGACGGTGTCGTCGAGGTCGCCGTCCGCCTGCGCGACCATCCGGTGCTCGGCGCGCTGCTGCGTTCCGCCGACTCCGACACGCTCTTCGAGTACGTGGTCGAACGCCTCGGGACCAGCCAGCGAGGGCTCCTCGAAGCACTCCGCGCCGGCATCGCGCAGGGGCAGGAGCACGGCTCGATCCGGGCCGGTGATCCGGTCGAGCTCGCCGCGATGGTGCTGCTGATCGCCCAGTCCACCGTCCAGTCGCACCGTATGGTGGCCCAGTTGCTGTCCGAGGACGCGTGGCGGCGTGAACTGGCCCGCGCCCTGGACGGGTACCTCGCGCCGTGAACGACCGCCGGGGACCGGTGAACGCCCGCGCCGGGCGGGCCGTCCGTCTGCGGGTGACCGCCCGTCCATGCCCGGTCGGCCGCCGTCGGCAGCCGGTGAACCGCCGCAACGCCACCCGCCACGGAGGCCGCAGATGACCACCACCGCCGGACCCTACGCCGGGACGACCCGACTCACCGCCCGTCGCCGGGAGTTGGAGCTCGACGCGCTCGCCGCCGACCCCGTCGTCGACGTCCTGGTGATCGGCGGAGGCATCACCGGCGTCGGTGTCGCCCTCGACGCGGCGGCGCGCGGGCTCTGCACCGTGCTCGTCGAGTCCCGCGACCTCGCGTTCGGGACCAGCCGGTGGAGTTCCAAGCTCGTCCACGGCGGCCTGCGCTACCTCGCCTCCGGGCGGATCGGCGTGGCGCGGGAGAGCGCCCGCGAACGCGGTGTGCTGATGACCCGTACCGCCCCTCACCTGGTCCGTTCGCTGCCCCAACTCGTGCCGCTGCTGGACGGGTTGTTCCGCCCGGGGCAGGCCGCGCTGGTCCGGGCCGGCTTCCTCGCGGGCGACGCCCTGCGGCTGGGCGCCGGCACCTCGGGCACCCTGCTGCCCCGGGTCCGCCGGGTGGACGCCGCCCGCGCCCGTGACCTGGTGCCCGGGCTGCGGGCAGCCGGTCTGAACGGCGGCCTCGTCGCTCACGACGGGCAACTCGTCGACGACGCCCGGCTGGTGGTCGCCCTCGCCCGTACCGCGGCGCAGTACGGGGTCTCGGTGCTCACCCGCGTCCGCGCCGACGAGGTCACCGGAGGCGGCGCCCGGCTCACCGACGGACTCACCGGCCAGTCGTTCACCCTCACCGCCCGCGCCGTCGTCAACGCCACGGGAGTCTGGGCCGGCGAGGTGGATCCGTCGATCCGGCTGCGGCCCAGCCGGGGCACCCACCTGGTGGTCGACGCCGCGGCCCTCGGCCGGCCGACCGCCGCGCTCACCGTCCCCGTGCCCGGGTCGACCAGCCGGTTCGTCTTCGCGCTGCCGCAGCAGCTCGGCCGGGTCGCGATCGGCCTGACCGACGAGGACGCGCCCGGCCCGATCCCGGACGAGCCCCGGCCCACCGACGCGGAGTTGGACTTCCTCCTCGACACCGTGAACTCCGCCCTGGAGACGGCCCTGACCAGGGCCGACGTGCGCGGCGCCTACGCCGGGCTGCGGCCGCTGCTCGACACCGGCGACGGCGCCACCGCGGACATCTCCCGGCAGCACGCGGTGCTGGAGTCGCCCAACGGCGTGATCACGGTGGTCGGCGGGAAGCTCACCACCTACCGCCGGATGGCCGAGGACGCCGTCGACACCGCGGTCCGCCTGCGCGAGCTGACCGCCCGCGACTGCTGGACCACCCGCCTGCCGCTGGTCGGTGCGCCCGGCCACCGCGACAGCCGGCCCTGCCCCGAGGGCGAGGTGCCGGCCTCCCTGGTCGCCCGCCACGGCGGCGCGGCGCGCGAGGTGCTCGTGGCGGGGGAGGCGCTGGGTGCCGGTTACGCGGCGCCGGTCGCGGGCGGCGTCGACGTCAGCCGGGCCGAGATCGTGTACGCGGTGACGCACGAGGGCGCACTGGACGTCGAGGACGTGCTGCACCGCCGGACCCGGATCGGCCTGGTCCCGGCGGACGCGGAGCGGGCCGGGGCGGCCGTCGAGGAGATCATCGCCAAGGTCCGCTGAGCGCCGAGTGCCGAGCCTTGCGGCAGGCGGCAGGCGGCAGGCGGCAGGCGGCAGGCGGCAGGGTCGCCGGGCGGTCACTGCCCGGTGCGCTCCGCCATCGGGTGCACCGCGCCGTGCACGTCCAGCGCGCACGCGAGGGGGCGCTCGGGGTCACCGGTCCGCTTGAGCTCGACGGCCAGCGGCAGCGGAGGCTCCTCGGGCAGCTGGGCGGCCAGCGTGAGCGGGTAGACGCCGTGCCCGTGGACGCGGTGGAAGGCGACCTCCTTGCCGTCCACCAGCACCTCGGTCTCGGTGATCCAGCCGGACCGGACGTTCACCGTGACGGAGTGCCCGGCCCGGTCGAGATGGAAGCTGTGCCGCTGGCGCATGAAGACCTCCGGGGGACCGCCGGGCCCCCCGCGCGACCACGCCAGTCTACGTCCGGCCCCCCGGCCCGGCCGGGCGAGCGCGAGCGCTGCGGGAGTGGTGGGCCGCCCCCGTTCCCGCCCGGAATCGGGAACGGGATCGGGAACGGGGCCTCGGGAACGGGCCCCCGGGGAAGGGGGGACGCCACGGCGCCCTGGGCGCGCCTCAGACGAGGCGGCCGCCGCCGTCGACGTGCAGGACCGTGCCGGTGACGAAGGGGCTGGTCATCGCGAAGTGGACGGCGCGGACCAGGTCCTCGGTGGTGCCGGTCCGGCGTGCGGGGTTGCGGTCGGCGACGGAACGCAGGAAGTCGGTCTTGTCGGCGCCCATCCGGTCCCAGGCGCCGGTGTCGACGATGCCGGGGGAGACGGCGTTGACGCGGACCGGGGCGATCTCCACGGCCAGGGCCTGAACGAGGAAGGCGAGGGCGCCGTTGGTGGTGGCCATCACGGTGCGGGCGGGCGCGGGGCGCCAGGCGGCGACGCCGGAGAAGAAGGTGAAGGAGGCGCCGTCGGGGGTGTCGGTGGCGGCCTGGCCGGCGAGGTGCTTGGCGAGCAGCAGCGGGCCGTACACCTTGGCGGCGAACGCGCGGTGGACGTCGGCGAGTTCGAGTTCGGCGAGCGGGCCGTTGGCGGGCATGGCGGCGGTGGAGACCAGGTGGTCGAAGCGGCCGGTGGCGGCGGCGAGGGCGGCGATCGAGTCCTCGTCGGCGAGGTCGACCGGGACGACCTTCGTGGGGCCGGTCAGTTCGCCGGCGGTCCACTCCAGCTTGCGGGGGTCGGGGCCGGCGAGGACGAGTTCGGCGCCGGCGGCGGAGGCGGTGTGGGCGAGGGCGCGGCCGGTGTGGGAGCCGGCGCCGACGATGACGACGCGGCGGCCGGCGAGGGGGAGGGTTGCGGAGGAGGTCATGTCCGCAACCCTCCGCCGAGCAGGGGTGATACGTCCAAGGCTTGTTTTCTGGGAAAGCCATAAACTGCCTGCATGGCCACTCTCCGACAGTTCGAGTACCTGGTGACCGTCGTCGACACCGGTTCCTTCACGCGCGCGGCCGAGCTGCTGCACGTCACTCAGCCGGCGCTCTCGCACCAGGTGCGGGCGCTGGAGAAGGCGGTGGGCGGCGCGCTGCTGGAGCGCCTGCCGCGCGCGGTGCGGCTGACGCCGATGGGGCGGGCGGTGCTGCCGCACGCCCGGGCGGCGCTCGCGGATGCCGAGCGGCTGCGGGCGGCGGCCCGCTCGGCGGCCGGACTCGACGGCGGTGAGCTGGAGTTGGCGACGGTGTACTCGGTGAGCCTGGGCATCCTGCCGCCGGTGCTGCGGGCCTGGCGGCGCGCGCACCCGGGAGTGCGGATCCGGCTGCGCGAGTACGCGCACAACGAGGAGCTGCGGGCGGCGATGGCGGCGGGGCAGGCGGACGTCGCGGTGGGGACGCAGCCGGCCGACTGGGAGGGGCCGATCAGGGAACTGGGGGTGGAGGAGTTCGTCCTGGCGCTGCCGCCGGAGGACGCGGAGCCGGAGGGATGCCGGCGCGTTCCGCTGGCCGAGCTGGCGGAGCGGGACTGGGTGCACTACGCCCCCGGGAACGGGCTCGCGGACCTGCTGGACGCGGCCTGCGCGGAGGCCGGGTTCCGGCCCCGGGTGGCGGTGCGGACCGAGCAGACGGCGGCGGCCCCGCTGCTCGCGGCGGCCGGTCTGGGAGTGGCGCTGGTGCCGGCGAACATCGTGCCACCGGGGTTCGACGGGCTGGTCCGCCGGCCGGAGCCGCCGGTCCGGCGGGCGCTGGTGGCGTACACCCGGACCAGGCCGGACCCGTTGACGGCGGCCTTCGTCGACCTGCTGGCCCGGCAGGCGTGCCTGCTTCCGCCGCAGGTGGCGGCGCTGCTGGCGGAGGGGGGCTGAGGCGGCGGGCCGCGAAGGGTCGGGGCCCGGCCGGGGAGCGTGCCGGGGGCGGGCGGGGTGGTCGGCCGTGTGCCGGCCGGGGATGGCCGGGGATGGCCGTATTCGGTCGCACGGATTCTCGCGATCTCTACAGTGTTGTAGATTCTTTTCCAGGGAGAGCAGTAGCGCAACCGAGGAGGGCACTGTGGGAGTTTCGCTGGCCAAGGGCGGCAACGTCTCGCTGACCAAGGAGGCGCCGGGCCTCACCGCCGTCATCGTCGGACTCGGCTGGGACGTGCGGACGACCACCGGCGCCGACTACGACCTGGACGCGAGCGCGCTGCTCTGCAACGCGGTCGGCAAGGTGCTCTCGGACGGGCACTTCGTCTTCTTCAACAACCTGCGCAGCCCGGACGGTTCGGTCGAGCACAGCGGTGACAACCTGACCGGTGGCGGTGACGGCGACGACGAGCAGATCAAGGTCGACCTGGCCACCGTGCCGGCCGAGGTGGCCAAGGTGGTGTTCCCGGTGTCGATCTACGACGCGGACGCCCGGCACCAGAGCTTCGGCCAGGTCCGCAACGCGTTCATCCGGGTCGTCAACCAGGCCAACGGCCAGGAGATCGCCCGCTACGACCTCACCGAGGACGCCTCGACCGAGACGGCGATGGTCTTCGGCGAGCTCTACCGCAGCGGCGCCGAGTGGAAGTTCCGCGCGATCGGCCAGGGCTACGCCTCCGGCCTGCGCGGCATCGCGACCGACTACGGCGTGAACGTCTGACGGGTCGAACCGTCCGGCACTGAAGGGGAGTTCGACGGCCGGTCGAGGGACAGGCCGCCGAACCCGCCCGTACCGGCGAGCTGTTCGCGCCACCACTCGGCCATTCCGGCCTCGTCGATGGTCCTCCAGTCCGGTGCGCCGGTGACCTGGGCCCGTCCGAGCCGGCGGCCGAGGTCGACCAACGCCCGCCCCACCGCGCCGCGTTCGCGGTCGTAACCGGGCAGCAGATCGTCCCAGCCGTCCGCCGACCGCCAGGCGTCCTCGAAGGCGCAGGCGTCCTGGAGGGCCTTGGCCGCGCCGCTGGTGTTGTGCGGGCGGACCAGGGTGGCGGCGTCCCCGGCGAGCAGCAGGCGTCCGGCGGTGCGGCGCGGGGTCGCGAGGTCGTGGATCGGCTGGAGCAGGATCCGCTCGACCGGGGTCAGGTTGACCACCCCGGCCCAGTACGGCGGGAGGTGCCGGTCGGCGAGGTCGGCCAGTTCGTCGAGGCGGACGCGGTCGAGCGAGCCGGCCGGGATGCCGTTGGGGTCGGCCGGCGTGTGGGCCGGGACGCCGGCCCCGGTGTCGCCGGTCACGGTGCCGTCGGCCCTGCTGCCGTCGGCCCCGGTGTCGCCGGTCGGGTGCAGCCAGGCGGGTGCGGGGGCGTAGAAGACCCAGTTGACCAGGGTGGTGCCGGGCTCCAGGCCGGGGATGCGGTAGAGCACGACCTGGCCGCCGGGGTAGCAGGCGGTGATCACCTCGTGCCCGGGCCAGCGCGCGCCCCCGCCGGGCAGCCGGTCGAGGAGGCGGGCGTCGAAGCTGCCGCGCCAGCAGACGTAGCCGGCGTACTCGGGCCGGGCGTCCGGGCAGACGGCGCCCCGGACCACCGAACGGTGGCCGTCGGCGCCGACCACCAGGTCGTACGGGTCGCGCCCGCCGGAGGTCGCCACCCAGGCCTGCGGGCCGTCGTCGGGGCCGCCCCCGCCGACCGCCGTGACGGTCGTCCCGGTGCGGAACTCCACGGCGTCCGGGGCGCGTTCGCGCAGTCCCTGCCAGAGCACGCCCCAGTGGAACGCGTGCATGGCCATCGGCTGGACCCAGAGCACCCGCCCGCGCGGGCCGTGCGTGCCGGAGGGGTCGGCGGCCACCCAGTGCCGTTCGGTGAGCGGGTGGTGGCGGATGCCGTCGTCGAGGTGGCCGGCCCGGACCAGTTCGGCGTAGCGGTCCAGGACCACGCACAGGCCCACGCCCCGGTCCTCCAGGCGCCCGGGGCTGCGTTCCAGCACGGTGACCTGCTCCGCCCCGCCGCGGGCCGCGGCCCGGGCGAACGCGCACCCCGCGATGCTGCCGCCGACCACGGCGACCGATCCACCCCGCACGGCCGTGCCCCCTCTCCGGGGCCTCGGCCGGCCCCGCCCGTCTCCCGACGACCATACGCCGTGGGCTGACGATCCGTCAGTAAAGGGGCGGGTGGAGCGCCGTGGCGGCCGGGCCGCCCCGGGGGCGGCGCCGCGGGCGGCGCCGAATGGGGGGTTCGGCGGGGCCGGGGGAGGGGTCCGGCGGGAGTTCGGCCGCACCCTCTTGTGCAACTAGTTGCATATAGGCATCCCCTCCCCTACCGTGTGGTAACAACGAGCCGCCGCCTCGACGAAGCCCTGGGAGACCCCCGATGACCGCCACCCCGCCGCCGCCCTACCCGCACCTGCTGCGCCCGCTCGACCTCGGCTTCACGACCCTCCCCAACCGCGTCGTCATGGGGTCCATGCACGTGGGCCTGGAGGAGGCCCCCGACGGCCCCGAGCGGCTGGCCGCCTTCTACGCCGAACGCGCCCGCGGCGGCGTCGGCCTCATCGTCACCGGTGGCATCGCCCCCAACGAGGCAGGGCGCCCCTGGGGCGGCGGCGCCATGCTCACCACCGAGGAGGAGGCCGACCGCCACCGCGTCGTCACCGACGCCGTGCACGCCGCCGGCGGCCGGATCGCCCTCCAGATCCTGCACTTCGGCCGCTACGCCTACCACCCCGACCTCGTGGCCCCCAGCGCCGTCCAGGCGCCGATCAGCCCGTTCCCGCCGCGCGCCCTCACCGCCGACGAGGTCGAGCGGACCATCGAGGACTTCGCCCGCTGCGCCGCCCTCGCCCGGCGAGCCGGCTACGACGGCGTCGAGATCATGGGCTCCGAGGGCTACCTGATCAACGAGTTCATCGCCGCCGCCACCAACCACCGCGAGGACGAGTGGGGCGGCCCGTACGAGAACCGGATGCGGTTCCCGGTCGAGATCGTCCGCCGCGTCCGCGAGCGGGTCGGCCCCGACTTCATCCTGATCTACCGGCTCTCCATGCTCGACCTCGTCCCCGGCGGTTCCACCCTCCCCGAGGTGGTGCAGCTCGCCCGGGCCGTCGAGGAGGCCGGTGCCACCATCATCAACACCGGCATCGGCTGGCACGAGGCGCGCATCCCGACCATTGCCACCTCCGTGCCGCGCGGCGCCTTCGCCTGGGTGACCCGCAAGGTGATGGGCTCGGTCGGCATCCCGCTGGTCACCTCCAACCGCATCAACACCCCTGAACTCGCCGAGCAGTTGCTCGCCGACGGTTACGCCGACCTGGTCTCCCTCGCCCGCCCGCTGCTCGCCGACGCCGACTTCGTCGCCAAGGCCCGCGACGGCCGCGCCGACGCCGTCAACACCTGCATCGGCTGCAACCAGGCCTGCCTCGACCACACCTTCAGCGGGAAGACCACCTCCTGCCTGGTCAACCCGCGCGCCTGCCACGAGACCGAGCTGGTCCTCGCCCCCACCAGGACGCGCAAGCGCATCGGCGTCGTCGGCGCCGGACCGGCCGGCCTCGCGTTCGCCGTCTCCGCGGCCGAACGCGGCCACGCCGTCACCCTGTTCGACGCCGCCGACACCGTCGGCGGCCAGCTCGACATCGCCCGGCGCATCCCGGGGAAGGAGGAGTTCGACGAGACCATCCGCTACTACCGCACCCGCCTCGCCGAACTCGGCGTCGAGCAGCGGCTCGGGGCCCTCGTGGCGGCGCCGGAACTCGCCGCCGAGGACTTCGACGAGGTCGTCCTCGCCACCGGCGTCACCCCGCGCGTCCCCGCCGACCTCCCCGGCATCGACCACCCCAGCGTCCTCGGCTACCTCGACGTGCTGCGCGACGGCGCGCCCGTCGGCGAGCGCGTCGCCGTCGTCGGGGCGGGCGGCATCGGCTTCGACGTCGCCGAGTACCTCACCGACCAGGGCGACGAGGCGAGCCTCAACGCGCCCGTCTACCAGCGCAAGTGGGGCATCGACCCGGAGTACCGCGAGCGCGGCGGCCTCGCCCGGCCCGAGCGGCCGACGCCCCCGCGCCGCGTCCACCTGCTCCAGCGCCGGACCGGCAAGGTCGGTGCCGGCCTCGGAAAGACCACCGGCTGGATCCACCGGGCCGAACTCAAGCACCGCGGCGTCACGATGGTCGCCGGCGCCCGCTACGACCTGATCGACGACGCGGGGCTCCACTTCACCCTCGACGGCGAACCGCAGCTGCTGCCCGTCGACACCGTCGTCCTCTGCACCGGCCAGGAACCGCGCCGCGACCTGGACGCCGCCCTGCGCGCCCTCGGCATCACCCCGCACCTGATCGGCGGCGCCGACGAGGCCGCCGAACTCGACGCCAAGCGGGCGATCAAGCAGGGCACCGAGCTGGCCGCCGCGCTCTGACCGCCGCACTCCGACCGCCGCTCCGAGGGGCGCGGGCGGAATCCCCGCGACCCCTAGGATCGACCCATGTCGCTGCCGCACGCCATCCTGACCGCCCTGCTGGAGAAACCGTCCTCGGGGCTGGAGCTGACCCGGCGGTTCGACAAGTCGATCGGCTTCTTCTGGTCCGCCACCCACCAGCAGATCTACCGTGAGCTGGGCAGGCTGGAGACCTCCGGGCTGATCCGGGCGCTCCCGCAGACCGGGCCGGTGCGCGGGCAGAAGAAGGAGTACGAGGTCCTGCCCGAGGGCCGTGCCGAACTCGCACGGTGGACGGCCGCCGGGGACGACCCCAAGACGGTCCGGGAACCGCTGCTGCTGCGGCTGCGTGCCGCCGCGGTGGTCGGCACGGCCGGCCTGGACGCCGAACTCCACCGGCACCTCGCCCTGCACCGGGCGCAGCTGGCCGACTACCGGGCGATCGAACGGCGCGACTTCCCGCCGGGGGAGGGCGACGCCGCGAACCCGTTGCAGCACGCGGTGCTGCGGGCCGGCATCGGGCTGGAGTCCTTCTGGGCGCAGTGGCTCACCGAGACCCTCGCCACGCTGCCGTCCGACCGGACCGACGGCGGCCCGCCGGGCGGTCCGGCGCGTGGTCCCGCGGAAGGCGCCGCCGAGGCCCTCGGCCCGTCCTGACCTGCGGATCCACCCGTCGGACGGGCGGGGTCCCGGACGCGGTGGGAGACTGGACGCCTGTCCCTGCCCGAACTCCCGACCGGGGGCCGCATGTCTCTCCCCAGGCCTCTTCTCGCCCTCACCGTCGCGGCAGCCGGTCTCACCGTGTTCACCCTCGGCACCACCGGGCTCGCCGCAGGATCGCCGTCCGCTCGGCCCGCGCCGGCCGTGACGCTCGCGACAGCCGCCGGGGCCACGGTCGCCGCCGCTCCGGCCGCCGCCGCACAGCTGCCCACCGACGACCGGCTCAGGGCCGCGCTGCTCACCGCCGATGAACTGGGACCGGACTTCACCGAACTCCCGGTCGGCGCGAGCCCCTCGCCCGAGAGTGACGCCTCCCCGGTGGCCGGGTGCGACGCGCTGCGCGCGCTGCTGAACCGCGAGACCGCCCGAGGGCCCTCCGGACGCCCGCACCAGGGCGTCGAGTTCGACGGGCCGGCCGGCAACCCGATGATCACCGAATCGCTCACCGCCGAGGAGCCGGACCGCCTCACCACCGACTTCGCCGCCGTCACCGCCGCGTTCGCCGACTGCCGCAGCATCACCTTCACCGACGACACCGGCGCCCCCGTGGTCTTCACCGTGACCCCGGTCGCCCTCGGGGACCGGCCGGGCGCCCCCGCCGTCCGCCTCGACGGCGAACTGGCGGGCATCCCGCTCAACGGCTACCTCGGCCTCGAACGCCTCGGCGACGTCGCGCTCTCCTACGGATTCTTCCAGCGCGACTCCGTCTCCCCCCAACTCGCGTCCCTCTACTACCGCGCCGCCGTCGCCAAGGCCGAACGTCACCTCGGCGCGCCGGCGGGGTCCACGACGGCCCCGACGGCCCCGGGCGTTCCCACCACCCCGACGGCCACCCCGACGGCTGCTCCGGGCGTTCCGTCCGCGGCGGTCTGACGGGCCGCCGCCGGTCCCGTCCGGCCCGGTCGCCACAGCCCGAGCCGGCCTCCGAGCCGGCGGCCGATCCGACGGCCCGCGCCGAACTCTGGTGCGGGCCGGACGCCGGGGCCACAATGCGGGCATGCGGAAACGGCTCCTGGCCGGCCTGGCAGGTCCGGCCCTGGTTGTTGCGGCGGCCACGGCGTCGGGATGCGGTGGACCCGGCGCGTCATCCGGGAACGCGTCACCCGGGACGGCCGCCCCGTCGACCACGCCGACGGCGCCTTCGCCGTCGTTCGACCCCTTGGAGGACTGCGTCCTGAGCATCGCACCCTGGCTGCGCACGTACCTCGACGGCGGTGCGGACGTCGGTGACTACCAGGAGATGGGCCTCTCCAGCGCCCAGGGCGGCGCACTGCGCGAACTCCAGCGGCAGGCCGCCGCCCTCGGGGCGCAGGGGCCGCTGCCGCCCGACTGGGCCGACCGGGAGGTCCGCGGGGCGTGCGCCGCGATCGTCGCGGCCAGGGCCACCATGACCGTGAAGCCGACGGGCTGGCCCTGACCGCGCCCGGTCGGCGGCGCACCGGCCCGTCGCCACGGGCCCGTCGCCACGGGCCCGTCGCCACGGGCCGGGCGGGGAGGGGCGCGGCGCCGGGCGGCACCGGGCCTCGTCCGGCGGAGAACCACCCGGTGAGCAGGGGGTTTACCCCCGGACAGGTTCGGAGGACGGCCCCAGCGCGGCCCGCCCCCGTCCCGAGCCATGATCATTCCACCGCCCAGTGGAACACCGAACTGAGGAATGATCAGGATGACTGCGCACATGACGGCGATCGGACGACGCGGGCTGCTCGCTGCGACGGCAGCGCTCGCGGCCACCGCCCTGCTGGCCCCGGTGGCCTCCGCCGTGCCCGCCGGTCCCGCGCCGGCCGCATCCGGCGCCACGGCGGTCGACGGACGGCAGGCCGCCGCGATCCGTGCGCTGGAGAGCGCCGCGCAGCCGCTGCGGTCGACGGAACCCGGTGGCCGCAGCACCGACCTCCGGGCGCTCGGTGCGATGGTCGGCGACGCCGCCGTGGTGGGGCTGGGCGAGGCCACCCACGGCTCGCACCAGTTCTTCGCCATGAAGGAACGCGTCTTCCGCTACCTCGTCGAGGAGAAGGGCTTCACCACCTTCGCCCTGGAGATGAGCTGGTCGGCCGGTCTTCGGATCGACGAGTACCTCCAGGGAGGCCCCGGCGACGCCCGGCAGACGGCCAAGGAGGCGCTGGCCGGATCCCCCTGGGAGCGTGAGGAGTTCGTCAGCCTCATCAGCTGGATGCGGCGGCACAACGACCGGCACCCGGACCGCAGGGTCCACTTCATGGGCAACGACGTCGGAGCGCCGAGGCTCGGTGACCAGGTCTTCGACCGGGTCACCTCCTACGTCCGCACGGCCCGCCCCCAGGACCTCGCGCAGGTCGAGGCGCTGTACGCGGGCCTGCGCCCCCTCGACGACGTGTTCGCCTACCTGGGCAGGCCCCTCGCCGAACGGCGCCACAACGCGGCCGTCGCCCAGCAGGCGTTCGACCTGGTCACCGCGGGCAAGGGCGCCGGCGGCGAGGCCTACGAGTGGGCCGAGCAGCACGCCCGCAACATCCTCCAGACCTTCGTCTTCACCTCCCTGGACCTGGCCGACCCCGAGTCGGTGTCCGTCGCGGAGCACTACCGCGACCGGGCGATGGCCGACAACACCGCCTGGTGGAACCGCCGCACCGGCGACAGGATGCTGCTGTCGGCGCACAACGGCCACGTGGGCTACCTGTCCACCGACCCCGTGATGTACCCGACGACGCAGGGCGTCTACCTGCGCAACGCCCTCGGGCGGGGCTACGCCGCCATCGGCTTCACCTTCAACCAGGGGTCCTTCCTCACGGCGACCACCCTCGGCAGTCCCTGGAACGCCGTGACCGTCCCGGCCGCCACCCCCGACATGCAGGAGTACACCCTCGACCGGGTCCGCCACCGCGACTACTACGTCGACCTGCGCACGCTGTCGGCCGCCGGCCGCGACTGGCTCGACACCCCCCGCCCCGTCCACGACGCCGGATCGAGCTTCACGCAGCCGGCCCCCAGCCTCGCCGTCAACCAGGCGTACGACATCCTGATCCACCTCCACCAGGTCCACGAGGCCACCAAGCTCTGACCCTCGCCGCACCGGCCCGCCGTCGGCCCGGCCCGGGGCCGAGCCGGCGGCGGGTCAGCCGCGCGGCGCGAGGTGCAGGCCCGGGCCGGCCGTGCCCGGCTCCTCCACACCCGGCAGCAGCCGCATGTCCCGCCCGTAGTCGCCGCCGTCGAGGCGCCGGAAGGGCACCGGCTCATCGGTGAACAGCCCGTCCAGCCGGCGCCCGTACTCCCGCGCCAGCTCCGCGAACCGCTCCGACGACACGTCCACCGACCCGTACACGGCGAACGGTTCGAGCGCCGCGATGCCGGTGAACCAGAGCACCCCGTGCTGCACGGGGAACAGCAGGTCCGCCAGCGGGCCGTGCGCGCCCCGGTCGGAGAACGCCGACTCCCGGGCCCCGGCCGTCACGGCCAGCAGGCCCCGGCGCCCGCCGAGCGCGCCCTCGCTGTACGGCGGCGGAACGGCCGGCCCGTGCGCGAACTCGAAGGTGAACACCCGGTCGATCCAGCCCTTGAGGATCGCGGGCACCGAGAACCACCACAGCGGGAACTGCAGCACCACGGCGTCGGCCCGGCGCAGCTTCTCCTGCTCGGCGGCGATGTCCGCCGAGAGCCGCCCCGCGTGGGTGGCCTCGCCCTGGGCGGCCAGAACCTCCAGCCGCTCGTCCGCCGGCAGGTCGGGGAAGTCGTCGCCGTCCAACGACGCGTGCCACTTCATCGCGTAGAGGTCGGACACCTCCACGCGGTGCCCGGCGGCCCGCAGGTGGTCGGCCGCGAACGCGGACAGCGCGGAGGTGAGCGAACGGGGCTCGGGGTGCGCGGTGACCAGGAGGACGGTCTTCTGCCGGGTGGGGTCGGGCTGTTGCCGCGATGCGTGGTCGGTCATGGCACCACCCTCGCGCCGGTCGCGAGGCGCAGCCAGCACCCTGTGATTCCGGAGGACCGCCGGTCCTGGTACTGCGAGGGCCACCCATACTGGATCGCATGGACACCAGCACGGGCAGGAGCTCCGACAGCAGGACCGGCAGCAGCACCGGCGGGGACGGCGCCGCCACCGCGGCCACCCCGCCGGACGGGGTCGGCGACCCCGGCCGGGCGCTCGGAGCGTTCCTGCGCGCCCGCCGGGGCCGGGTGGCCCCCGAACTGGTCGGCCTCGCCGGGGGCGGGCGCCGACGGGTGCAGGGGCTGCGCCGGGAGGAGCTGGCCCAGCTGGCCGGGATCAGCGTGGACTACTACGTCCGGTTGGAGCAGGGACGTTCCACCCAGCCGTCCCCCGAGGTGCTCGACGCGCTCGCCCGCACCCTCGGGCTGGACGAGGCGGAGCGCCGTCACCTCGACACGCTCGCCTCCGCCCGGCGGGTGCCGGTGCCCAGGCCCCGGGTCAGTCCGCTGCTGCGCCGGATGCTGGACGCGCTGGGTGCGAACCTTCCCGCCTTCGTGACCGACCACCGCCTCGACGTCGTCGCGTGGAACGGACTCGGCTCCGAACTCGTCGGCGGTGTGGGCGAGGTGCCTCGCCGTGACCGGAACCAGGCCCGCTTCCTCTTCCTCGACCCGGCCTCCCGCACCGTCCATCCCGACTGGGCGGACCGAGCGGCGGAGGCCGTCGGCCAGCTGCGGGTGGCGGCCGGCACCTGGCCGGGCGATGCCGAGCTGGTCGCCCTGATCCGCGAACTCTCCTCGCAGAGCCGGGAGTTCCGACAAGTCTGGGAATCCGGCGAGGTGGTGATGTGCGCGGCGGGCCGCAAGCGCCTCCACCACGCCCTGACCGGCGTGCTCACACTGGACTTCGAGCCCCTGAACGTCCCGGCCGCCCCCGGCCAGACCGGCCTGGTACTGCACGTGTTCAGCGCGGGGGAGGATCGGGTGACCGCCGCCGCCCTGACCCGGCTCGCGACGGCGGCGCCGGTCGCGACGGCCGGGCCGGGGACGAGGGACTGACGAACCCGCCCCGCCCCGCCCCGGCCCGGTCCGCCCCCGCCCCGAGCTGCGCCCTGCCGTGTTCAGGCCCCGGATGAGGGGCGGAGGTACTGTTTTCGGCCGGAATCGATGATCGGTGGGCGAGGTTCCGGCCGTGGTTCGTGTCCGCACCCTCGGAACGGTCCGTGGTCTCGGATGCTGGACGGAGTGCCCCGCCCCGATCGGGCGGGCGCCTTTCCGCAGCTCTACACACGGAGGTGGACGGATGAGGTCGGGGATTCGTACGTGGGTGCGCGGGGCGGGTGTCGCCCTGCTGGTGGTCGCGGTGGCGGCTCCGGTGGCGGGCGCGACGCCCGCCGACACGCAGGGCCGGCCGGGGATGATCGACGTCGCCGACCTGCCGCCGGACTCGCTGACCTGGATGGGCGGGGCCTCGGACGAGCCGGGCGGGAGCTACACGCCGACCTGTCTGTGGGACCGGATCAACGAGGTGCCGGAGCAGAACACCTGGAGCGCCGACTTCTTCACGTCGGAGACCGCCTCGGCCGTCGAGCGGGTCTTCGTGCTGCCGACCGAGGCGGAGGCCGTCACCTTCGCCGAATCGCTCCGTCAGTACTACGCGGGCTGTGCCGACCGCCTGCGTGCCGCGTACCCGGGCGACACCGTGACCGGGCAGGACCACGGCTCGCTCGACGTCGAGGAGGGCGCGACCGTGGGAGGCGTGCACCGTTCCCGCACCTCCCCCTGGGCGTCGTACAACAACCACCTGTACGGGGTCGGCCGGGACGGCAGCACGGTGGCGGTCGTCGAGTGGGAGAGCAACTGGACCCAGCCGGACGTCCCCGCCTTCAAGGAGACGGTCAGGGCCGCGGTGAACAAGCTCTACTGACAGGCCCGTTGGCGCTCCCATCCGTGCGCCGCACGGGTCCCGCCGGGTCCGGCCGGGTCCGGCGTGTTCCGGCCTGTTCCGGCCGGTTCCTGCGGGGCGGTGCACAGGTCCGTCAGGGCAGGCAGAGCACCAGCAGGCAGCTGCGGACCTTCACGTCGTCGATGACCGGGCCGCCGTAGCCGGGGGTGGTGCTGGCGAACGTGAGGGTGGCCGAGGTGCCCAGCAGGTTGGTGAAGGCGGTGGTCTGCTCGACGTAGCCCATGGAGCGCAGGCCATGTCCGCTGACGTCGAAGGCGAAGTCGAGCACCGTCGTGCCGTTGACCCGCACCTGGCCGGTCTTGAGGGCCGGGGCCCACACGGGGTTGCCCGCCAGCTTGAAGGTGACGAGGTAGGTCGTCAGCGGTGCCACCGGGAACGTCTGCGAGACGCTGCCGGTGGTGCTGCCGTTGAGGTCGAGCGACTGGTGGCCCTCGGCCACGTCCCACAGGCGGTCGGAGGTCAGGTCGGCGCTGTCGCCGCCGACCGTCCAGGGGCCGAAGGTCTGTCCGCCGAGGTAGTCGGTGAACGGTGCGGGTGCCGGGACGACGGGGCTCTCGAAGCCTCCGTCGGAGAAGGCCACGGCGGCGACCGCTGTGGCGGCAGCCCCGGCGGCGGGCGGGGCGGCGGGCGCGGCCGCGGCGGTTCCGGCGGTGGCGGTCAGCAGGAGGCCGGCGGTGGTGACGGCGGCGGTGCGGGAGACGGCGCGGGCGCCGGACGGGCTCGGCGGGTGCATGGGTGCCTTCCGGTTGCGCGGGGAGGCCTCCGGTCAGGAGCCCCATCCGGAGTGTGCGGTCCTGCGCGCGCCCCGCCAAGGGGTCCGGGCGCGGTGCGCGGGAGCACGGTGGCCATGCCAGGGGCGGGAGTTCTGTACGCCTGGCGCGCACGCCTCGCCGCGCGCCCCCTGATCGACGACGGTCTCGGGGTCAGGACCAGGATCCGCCGGGACGTCCGCCGCAACGTCCACCGGAACGGCTCCGACCCCCCGGAGCCGAGCCGATCCGAGCCGAGCCGGGGCCGGACGGTTCACTACGCGCGCCGGCGGGCGGCGGAGGCGACGGGCCGGTTCGCCGCGAGCGGCACGGGGCCTCTCGCGGCGCTCCGCGGATCAGCCCTTGAGGGTCTTGGCGAACTGGCGGGCCAGGGACTCCTCGGCGGCGGCGTCCTTGGCCGCGTCGGGGTTGTTCGCGCCCAGCTTGCGGTTGGACTGGACCTCGACCCGGTAGAAGTGCGGGCCCAGCGCGAAGAACAGGGCCGGCTTGCCCGCGTTGCCCCGGGACGCGACGAACACCTCGTCGCCGACGTCCTTGACCGCCGGCTCCTTCGCGTCCGGGCGCTGGGAGTCCCGCTTGTGGCTCGCGAACGTGGAGGAGTCCACCTCCTGGAGCGAGGTGAGGGAGTCCCAGTTGCTCCAGCCGCAGCCCCAGACCGCCGAACCGTCGAGGCCCCGGCCCAGGGGCATGCCGTTGAACGGGCCGGGCGTGCCGACGACGGCCACCACCTGGTCGGACGTCAGCAGCGTGCAGGGGTCGGCCGGGCGGTTGGCGGGAGGGGCCGCCTTGCCGCCCCCGCTCGGCGCGGCGGTGGTGCCGGCCGGCGCGGTACCGGCGGGCGGCGTCGCGCCGCCGGGGGAGGTGCCCGGTGCGGAGGTCCCGGCCGCGGTCTCCGAGGGCGCCTTGGCGGCGTCCGGGGCGGAGTCGCCCGAGGACGAACAGCCGGCCACCGCGACCGAGGCCAGGGCGAGCGCGGTCAGCCACGTGTACGGGCGGGACGTGGACGGGCGCGACTGGTGTGCGTGTTTGCCGTGTCGGACGGCGGAGTCGAACTGCATGCGGGATTCCCCCCTCTTCGGCGGTTCGTCCCGTCGGACGGACCGGTCGTGCGGCTTGATCGTACCGAGCGGTAGACGATCACAACCCGGTTTGCCCGGGACGGAGTTGGCTTCCCGTCAGATCCGCCCGACCGGTGGGGGCGCCCGCGGCGGGGCGGGCGGACCTGCGGCGCCGGCC
>NZ_JBHXDN010000029.1:0-52413 GCF_042726075.1 Kitasatospora sp. NPDC127035
GACACCCCCGTCGTCACCCTCGACGCCCGACGCCGGGACAGCGCCAAGAGCGCCCTCATCACCCTCGTCGAACACGCCCTCCTCGCCCGCCTCCGGTGAGACGGGCGCGTACGGCGACGGTGCGCGCGACAGCGGTGCGGCCCGCGGACCCTCCGGTCCACGGGCCGCACGGTCACGCCGGTCACTCGGTGACGGGCTCCAGACCGGACCGGAGCAGGCCGTAGGTGTAGGCGTCCTCCAGGGCGAGCCAGGAGGCGGTCACCACGTTGTCCGCCACCCCGACCGTGGACCAGGCGGAGGTCCCGTCGGTGGTCTCGATCAGCACCCGGGTCTTCGAGCCGGTGCCGTGCTGGCCCTCCAGGATCCGGACCTTGTAGTCGACCAGCTCCAGCTTGGCCAGCTGCGGGAAGATCCGCTCCAGCGCCGTGCGCAGGGCCTTGTCCAGCGCGTCGACCGGACCGTTGCCCTCGCCGGTGGCGATCATCCGCTCGCCCTTGGCCCGGAGCTTGACGGTGGCCTCGTTCCCGGTACTCCCCTCCGGGCCCTGCTCGCTGATGGTCCGCCAGGACTCCAGGGTGTAGAAGCGCGCGCGGTCGCCCCGCACCTCGTCGCGGAGCAGCAGCTCGAACGAGGCGTCGGCGGACTCGTAGGTGTAGCCGAGGCTCTCCTGCGCCTTGACCCTGGCCACCACCCGTCCGGCGAGGTCGCGGTCGGTCGAGAGGTCGTAGCCGAGCTCCTTGCCCTTCAGCTCGACGGAGGCCCGGCCGGCCATGTCGGAGACCAGCATCCGCATGGTGTTGCCGACCGTCTCCGGGTCGATGTGCTGGTACAGGTCCGGGTCGACCTTGATCGCCGAGGCGTGCAGGCCCGCCTTGTGGGCGAACGCGGAGAAGCCGACGTAGGGCTGGTGGGTGGAGGGGGTCAGGTTGACCAGCTCCGCGACGGCGTGCGAGATCCGGGTCATCTCGGCCAGCTTGCCGGCGGGCAGCACCCGGCGGTCGTACTTGGTCTCCAGCGCGCCGACCACCGGGAAGAGGTTGGCGTTGCCGACCCGCTCGCCGTAGCCGTTGGCGGTGCACTGGACGTGGGTGGCGCCCGCGTCCACCGCGGCCAGGGTGTTGGCGACGGCGCAGCCCGTGTCGTCCTGGGCGTGGATGCCGAGCCGGGCCCCGGTCTCGCGGAGGACGTCGGCGACGATGTCGTGCACGCCGGCCGGCAGCATCCCGCCGTTGGTGTCGCAGAGCACCACCACGTCGGCGCCGGCCCCGTGGGCGGCCCGGACCACGGCGAGGGCGTAGTCCCGGTTGGCCTTGTAGCCGTCGAAGAAGTGCTCGCAGTCGATGAAGACGCGGCGGCCCTGGGCGCGCAGGTGGGCGACGCTGTCCCGGATCATCTCCAGGTTCTCGTCCAGCGTGGTGCGCAGCGCCAGCTCGACGTGGCGGTCGTGGGCCTTGGCGACCAGGGTGACGACGGGCGCGCCCGAGTTCACCAGGGCGGCGAGCTGGGGGTCGTCGGCCGCGTTGCCGCCGGCCCGGCGGGTGGCGCCGAAGGCGACGAGCTGGGCGTTGGCCAGGTCCAGCTCGGTGGCGGCGCGGGCGAAGAACTCGGTGTCCCGGGGGTTGGCGCCGGGCCAGCCGCCCTCGATGAAGCCGACCCCGAACTCGTCCAGGTACCGGGCGATGGCCAGCTTGTCGGCCACCGTGAGGTTGATGCCCTCGCGCTGGGCCCCGTCGCGCAGGGTGGTGTCGAAGACGTGGAAGGCGTCGTCTGGGAGGTTGCTCGCCTGGGTCATGACCCTGGGTTCTCCGTTCCGGGAGGTCGGGTGCTGCTCTGCCGGTTCTGATCCGGCTCCACTGTCCAGCATCCCGCGCGCTCCCCGGTGTCCCTCGGCCCCTTGTGGGGGCTCCGGCCGGTCCGGGGGAAACAAAAAGACCCCTCGCGGGTGCGAGAGGTCTGCGCGCGGGTCTGGACGCTGGTGGTCGCTCCGCATCGGGTACTGCGGGAGCGGTCACTGCGGACCGGCGCGCCTGCTGCTAATAATCAGCGAAAGCGAGGACACGCTCGCAGTCTGGCACACCGATCCGGGATCCGGCCGCCCCGTCTCGGTATCCGGAACGGGGGCCGCGGCCGCGCGACGGGTCCGCCCGGTGGACGGCGCGCGACGGGCCGGCGCGCGGCCCGGGCGGCTCCCGTTCCGTCCGGGAGCCCGCCGCGGCGGGCTCCCGGACGTGCCGCTCGCGGCGGTCAGACGATCTTGTGCAGCCAGCCGTGGGTGTCGGCCGCCTGGCCGCCCTGGATGGCCAGCAGGGTCTTGCGCAGCTCCATGGTGACCGGGCCGGGCTCGCCGGCGCCGACGGTCCAGTCGCCGCCGCGGGACTTGACCGAGCCGACGGGGGTGATCACCGCGGCGGTGCCGCAGGCGAAGACCTCGGTGAGGGTGCCGTCGGCGTTGCCCTGCTTCCACTCCTCGGTGGAGATCTTCCGCTCCTCGACCGCGTAGCCGAGGTCGGCCGCGAGCTGGAGCAGCGAGTCACGGGTGATGCCGGGCAGCAGGGCGCCGGACAGCTCCGGGGTGACGATCCGGGCGTCCGCACCCTCGCCGAAGACGAAGTACAGGTTCATGCCGCCCATCTCCTCGATCCACCGGTGCTCGGCGGCGTCGAGCCAGACCACCTGGTCGCAGCCCTTGGCGGCGGCCTCGGCCTGGGCCACCAGCGAGGCGGCGTAGTTGCCGGCGCACTTGGCGGCGCCCGTGCCGCCCGGGGCGGCGCGGACGTAGTCCTCGGAGAGCCAGACCGAGACCGGCTTGACGCCACCGGAGAAGTAGGCGCCGGCCGGGGAGGCGATGATCATGAAGAGGTAGGAGTTGGCCGGGCGGACACCCAGGCCGACCTCGGTGGCGAACATGAACGGGCGCAGGTAGAGGCTCTGCTCGGCCTCGTTCGGGACCCACGCCTGCTCCTGCTGCACGAGCAGCTCGACCGCCTCGACGAAGGTCTCGACCGGCAGCTCCGGCATCGCCAGGCGGCGGGCCGAGGACTGGAAGCGGGCCGCGTTGGCCTCCGGGCGGAAGGTCGAGATCGAGCCGTCGGCCTGGCGGTAGGCCTTGAGGCCCTCGAAGATCGCCTGACCGTAGTGGAGGGTCATGTTGGCCGGGTCGATCTCCAGCGGCGCGTACGGCGCCAGCTGGGCGTCGTGCCAGCCCACGCCCTCGGTCCAGCGGATGGTGACCATGTGGTCGGTGAAGACCCTGCCGAAACCCGGGTTAACCAGTCGGGCCTCGCGCTCCGCGTCGGAGAGCGGGTGGGCGGAGGGCTTGAGGTCGAACGTGATGGGCGCCTGGGTGGGCGTGCTCATGGCTGTGTGTCCTTCACCGTGGGGTTGGTCCGGGCCGCCTCCGCCGGGTGAGCGTTTCGGTGGATTTCCCCGAAACGGACGCACAACGGCACGGCCCACTGTCGATACTCGCATCCAGAGGGCCGTGCCGAACAGTCGCCGGCTCCTCGGAGAGCCGCAAGCTGCCGTTATGGGGTCCGGCCCACCGGCCGGAACACCGTCTGTCGGTTCCGGCCCTGCCAGGCCGGACTACCTTCTTTCGGTTCCGGCCTAGCCGGATACTCGGGCGGCGAGCGCGTCGCCGACCTGGGCGGTGGTGCGGGTTCCGGTCCGCTCGGTGAGGTCCGCGGCGACCGCGGCCTCGATCCGGGCGGCCTCGGCGGCGAGGCCGAGGTGCTCCAGCAGCATGGCGACCGACAGCACGGTGGCGGTCGGGTCGGCCTTGCCCTGGCCCGCGATGTCCGGCGCCGAACCGTGCACCGGCTCGAACATCGACGGGAACGCGCCGCTCGGGTTGATGTTGCCGCTGGCGGCCAGGCCGATCCCGCCGGTGACGGCGGCGGCCAGGTCGGTCAGGATGTCGCCGAACAGGTTGTCGGTCACGATGACGTCGAACCGCTCGGGCTGGGTGACGAAGAAGATGGTCGCCGCGTCGACGTGCAGGTAGTCGGTGGTGACCTCGGGGAACTCCCGGCCGACCTGCTCGAAGATCCGGGTCCACAGGTGGCCGGCGTGCACCAGCACGTTGTTCTTGTGGACGAGGGTGAGCTTCTTGCGCGGCCGGGCGGCGGCACGCGCGTACGCGTCCCGGACGACCCGCTCGATGCCGAACGCGGTGTTCAGGCTGACCTCGGTGGCCACCTCGTGCTCGGTCCCGGTGCGCAGCGAGCCGCCGTTGCCGACGTACGGGCCCTCGGTGCCCTCGCGGACGACCACGAAGTCGATGTTCGGCTCGCCGGCCAGCGGGGACTTCACGCCGGGGAAGAGCCGGCCGGGGCGGAGGTTGATGTGGTGGTCGAAGGCGAACCGCAGCTTGAGCAGCAGCCCCCGCTCCAGGACGCCCGACGGGACGCTCGGGTCGCCGATGGCGCCGAGCAGGATCGCGTCGTGCGCCTTCAGCTCGGCCAGGACGCTGTCCGGCAGCGTCTCGCCGGTGCGGTGGTAGCGCCGGGCGCCGAGGTCGAACTCGGTGGTCTCCAGCTTCACGTCGGCGGGGAGCACCGCACCAAGGACCTTGAGGCCTTCGGCCACCACTTCCTGGCCGATGCCGTCACCGGGGACAACTGCGAGACGAATCGTGCGAGACATGCTCGGAGGCTACTCCGCCGTCCCAGAGCCTGACATCTGCCGTCCACTATCCGGACATAGCCGCCCGGAAGCGATCAGGTCAGATCGATGTCGACCGGGAAGGGCCGGTTCAGCCTCAGCTGCTTGTGATGGATGCCGGTGGGGCCGTAGAGGCCGGTGGCCGGGTCGATCTCGAAGGTGTGGACGATCGGACGCCCCTCGTCGCACTCGACCCGCCAGAAGTGCGGGATGCCCGCCCTCGCGTACTTCCGCGGCTTGACCTCCCGGTCCCGGTCCCGCGATTCCTCCGAGACGACCTCGACGGCGAGCAGGACGTGTTCGGCGTCGAAGGTCGTCTGGAGATACCCGGTGTCCGAGGACGCGTTGACGACGAGCAGGTCCGGCTCCGGACGGTTCCGCCGGTCGATGGTCACCGTCATCCCGGGCCAGACTTCCCACCCGTCCGGAACAGCCTGTTCCAGCGCACGCTCCAGCAGGCGCTTCGTCCTCACGCGGAACTTCGTCTGCGGACTCACGAAGACCAGGCGCCCGTCGAGCAGCTCGGTGTGCGGCGGGAGATCCTGCAGCCGGTCGAGGTCCTCGGCGGTGTAACCACCGGCGGGGGGCCGAATCCAGTCGGGGTACGGCACGACGCTCATGGTTCCTCCCATGCGGGCATCCTCGTGGCTGATCTCAGGCCACTCGGGCCGACCGTCCCGATCTTCCACCTTTCGAGGGAGCGCCCGGCTGTTTGCGGGCGCCCCCTCCTCGGGGTCACGGCAGGGTCAGGACCTGCCCCCTCCGGCCGTCCGGGTTGAAGTGGTGGAGCAGGAACAGGCGGGACGTGTCGCCCTCGGTGCGGCGGATGTCGAGGACGGTGCCGGGCCCGGCCGGCGCGGCGACGGCCGCCGGGCCGCCCTGACCGGTGCGGACGTCGACAGCCGGTTGCAGGACGTCGACGGTCAGCGTGGGCCGGGTGCCGCGCAGGCCGATCGCCGAGAAGGCCCCGGCCGGATCGGGCTTCCCCGCGCCGGCCACACCGGTCCAGAGCGCGTAGCGGACGGTGCTGTGACCCGCCCGCACGCCCGGCAGGACGGCCAGCCGGACCGGGAGGACCACCGCGTCGCTGTCCAGCAACGCCGTGTCGGTGTCCCCCCAGCGCGCGTTGAGCGGCTGGACGCCCAACTCGGCGCCGGTGCGGGCGTCGAGCGCCCGGGCCACCAGGACGTCGCTGCCGCGCTGCCGGTCGGCCTTGACGATCACGTCGGTGGCGCCGTCCCCGTCGGTGTCGAGCGAGGCCCGGACGCCGAACAGGCCGACCGGGGTGGCGGCGGGCGCCCAGACCTGGGCCCCGAGGTAGAGCACGCCCTCGGCGAGCGGGTCGCCGGCGACGGCGGGAGCGTCGGTGGCCGCGCCGGCCGCCCGCAGGTTGGCGGCCCGGTCCCCGGCGCGCTCGACGCAGACGTCCTGGATCCCGGCGGCCTCGTCCGTGCTGTCGTCCGGCACGATGCCGGCGCCCGGGCCGACCGCCGCACCGCTGTCCGGCGGGCAGTCGGGCCAGCGGGCGGCCTCCCCGCCCAGGGCGAAGGCGCTGAGCAGTCCGGGCCGGTCGCCGGGCGCGGCGGTGCCGGAGAGGGCGGCCAGGGCGTTCGCGCGGATGGTCCGGACCGGAGTGGTGGCGGTCAGCTCGGAGGCCGCTCGCGGGGCCGCGAGGACGGGCACCCGCAGCTCGGGGACGGCCGGGTCGTCCGGGGTGAGCAGCAGCCGGCCGGAGAGCTCGCCCCGGTAGGTGCGGGCCTTGCCGCCCTGGAGGGTGGCGATGGTCGGGTCCGGGACGCGGCCGAGCTGTCCGGGGACCGCGAGGGTGACCCGGACCCGGGCGCTGCCGCCGGCCGGGACGTCGACCCGGCCGGGCGAGACGTCGAAGCGGGCGCCGGGCAGTTCGGTCGCGGCGGCGTAGCCGGTGCGGTACACGACCGGGGAGCCGGAGAGGTTGCGCACCTCGACCTCGCGGTCGAGGGTGAGCGGTCCACCGACCGCCACCGGGCCGAAGGAGACGCCGACGGCGCCCTCCACCGCGCCCGCGCCCGCCGCGTAGGCGACGGCGGGGGTGCGGACGGCGCGGTCCACCCGGGCCCGGCCTGCGCCGGTGCGTTCGGGGCCGTAGACCGGGCCGGTGGCGCCGTCGCCGGCCCAGGTGTCGCCGGCGGTGTTCATCAGCGCGGCCTTGACCTGCTCGACGGTCCAGTCGGGGTGGGCGGCGCGGACCAGGGCGGCCAGGCCCGCGGTGTGCGGGGTGGCCATCGAGGTGCCGTCCTCGCGCTGGCCGCCGCTGCCGCTGCCGACCTTGGCGGACCAGATGGTCTCGCCGGGGGCGGCCAGGTCGGGCTTGACCACGCCGGGCACGCCGATGCCCCGGGAGGTGAAGTCGGTGAGGGTGTCGAGGCGCTGCGGCTGGTCCTGGGGGACGACGCCGTGCAGCGGGTTGCCGGGTGCGGCGAGCCGGACCCGGACCGGGCCGGCGGCGGCGCCCTCGCGGAGCCGCGCGCCGTCGGCGCGGGCGAGCAGGGCGAGCGGGACGCGGTCGTTCCCGGCGACCTCGGCGAGGTGGTCGTCGTCGGCGGCGAGCAGCGCACCGATCGCGCCGGCCTCGGCGACGTGGTCGGCGCGGGGGCCGGAGCCGCAGGCGCGCTCGGATTCGCGGGTGCGCCAGGCGAGGACGGCGATCTTTCCGCCGATCCGCTGCCGGTCGGCCTCGGAGAAGGCCGTGCAGCCGTCGGACTGGTCGGCGGGCAGGGCCAGCGCGCCGGTCACGTCGGCGGTGGACCAGTCCTGGTAGCGGGCGCTCCAGTGGGCGGGGACGACGCCGGCGAGCGGTTCGGGGTCGAGCACGGTGATGCCGTCGGCGTCGCTGTGCGGGTCGACGGAGGCGGCGACGGCGACGGCCCGGGCGGCGGTGCCGGGGCTGCCGCCGATGCCGTGGACGTCGCCCTCGTTGCCGGCGGCGGCGACCACGACGGTGCCGAGTTCGGAGAGCCGGTCGACGGCGAGGGCGTCGGCGTCGTCGGTGGAGCCGAAGCGGCTGCCGAGCGAGAGGTTGAGGACGTCGAGCCGGTCGCCGAGGTCGCCGTCGCCGTCGGGGTCGGCGGCCAGGTCGAGGGCCTGGGCGAGCTGGTCGGTGGAGCCGTCGCAGCCGAAGACCCGGATCGCGTAGAGCTGGGCGCCGGGTGCGGCGCCGGGGCCGACCCTGAAGCCGGCCGGGTCGAGGCCGGGCCGGTAGGGACCGGTGTAGGGGCGTCCGTCGGTGGTGACGCCGAGGCCGGCGGCGGTGCCGGCGACGTGGGTGCCGTGGCCGTTGCGGGCGCAGTCGATCGGGTTGTCGTCGGGGCGGGGTTCGGGCTGGTAGTGCGGGGAGGCCGGGTCGGGGTTGTAGTCGTCGCCGACGAGGTCCCGGCCGCCGACCACCTTGGCGTTGGGGAAGAGGCCGGCGGGCGCGGGCTTCGCGCCGTCCACCGCGGTGAAGGCCTCCTCGGTGCCGGGGCCGCCGAAGTCGGCGTGGGTGTAGTCGATGCCGCTGTCGGCGACGCCGATCCGGACGCCCCCGCCGGTGTTCCCGGCGGCGCCGGAGGAGGTGTCCGCGGAGGCCCCGGACCAGACCTCGGGCGCGCCGGTCACCGGCACGGAGTGGGCGTTGGCGCGCTGCTTGCGGACGATCGGGCGGACGGCCGCGACCCCGGGCAGGGTGCGCAGCGCGGGCAGCCGGTCGGCGGGCACGGTGACGGCGAGGCCGGTGAGCAGGGTGCGGGTGCGGTAGAGCTCCCGGGCGGCGGGAGCGACGCCGCGGACGGCCTCGGCGAGCCGGTCCAGGGCCGCGGAGGCCCGGGCCCGCTGTCCGGCTCCGGCCCGGGCCGCCTCGCCCCGGACGGCCTCCGGGGAGCGCTGGGCCCGCCGGGCCTCGGCGCCGGCCCGGCGCCAGGCGGGGGCGACGGCTTCGGTGCGGAGTTCCAGCAGGACGGAGGCCGGGGCGCCGGCCGCGGCCGTGCGGCCCGGCGGGGCGCCCGGTGGGCTGCCGGCCGCCGGGGCGGCGGTGAGCAGGATCGGCCCGGCCAGGAGGCTCAGGACGAGCCCGATCCGGACGAGCGGTCGACGGACGGTCGGCTGACGCATGGGACCCTCTCCCCCGGCCGGGGGAGCTGATCCGCATGTCGCGCCGCTGACGCCCGCCCGCGCGGCCGTCGATCACCCTTCCGGGGGCCCCAAATTAGGAATATCGCGCCGGTCAGGGCGAGCAACATCCCCCGAACGGTGGCGACTTGCACTCTCCCGAGTGACCCGCCGTCAGCCCGGTCGGCCTATTCGGAGGATGAACGCGGATCCTGCGGATCCGGTCGTCCGGAGGGGACGGCGAGCCCGCCGGAGGCGGGCCCTCCCGTCAGGCGGAGGCCCTCCCGTCAGGCCAGGGCCCGCCCGTCAGGCGCGGCCGGCCGACCCGCCGTTGTCGCGGCGGTCGAGCGCACGCTGCAGCGCGGCGGCGGCGAAGGGGTTCGGCTCGGCCGTCCGACGGCGGCGGGGGGCGCGGGTCGTGGCGGTGGCGGCGGCGGAAGCGGCGTGGCGGTCTGCGGTCGGGGACATGCCGGGCTCCTTGGTTCGTTGCGTGCCGGGGAAGGACGCGGTGGAGGGTGTGCGACGGGGGGACCCGTGCGAAGCGCGCCGCACGGGGGCGGCGGCGGGTCACGGGACGGCACGCCGGGCGGGGATCACCCGCCCATCGGGCATGCGGGGCCGTCCGGGCCGAACGCCCTGGCTGCAGGGGCGGCACACCGTACGGTCCCTCCACGGTACGACCGGGGCGCGGCCGTGTCTGCACGAATACTTGGATTTCCTACTATCTGAGACGCGGGTCACCCGGAGGAAAGCAGCAGGGCCCGGACCACCGTGCGAACGGTGGTCCGGGCCCTGCCGGCGGGGCGTTCCGGGGCTCAGTCGCCCAGGTCGACCGAGCGGGCGAAGCGGGCGCCGATCTCGCCGGCGATGGCGGTCAGGACGTCCTGCGGGATCTGGCTGTCCACGGTGATGGAGGCCAGCGCGCCGCTGCCGTCACGGGCGACCTGCATGCCGGCGATGTTGACGCCGGCGTCGCCGAGGTGGCGGCCGAGGACGCCGACCACGCCCGGGCGGTCCTCGTACTTGAAGAAGGCCATGTGGTCGGTGAGCGCCACGTCCACGTCGAAGGCGTCCACGCCGACGATCTTCTGGGTCTGCTTCGGGCCGGACAGCGTGCCGGAGATGGCGATCTCCTCGCCGCTCGCCAGGGTGCCGCGCACGGTGATCACGTTGCGGTGCTCCAGGCTCTCGCTGGACGTGGTCAGGCGCACCTCGACGCCGCGCTCCTGCGCGAACAGCGGGGCGTTGACGTAGGACACCGTCTCCGCCACGACGTCCTCGAACACGCCCTTGAGCGCGGAGAGTTCGAGCACCTTCACGTCGTGCTGGGTGATCTCGCCGCGCACCTCGACGTCGAGCCGGACGGCCACCTCGCCGGCCAGCGCGGTGAAGATCCGGCCGAGCTTCTCGGCCAGCGGCAGACCCGGACGGACGTCCTCGGCGATGACGCCGCCCTGGACGTTGACCGCGTCCGGCACCAGCTCGCCGGCCAGCGCCAGCCGGACCGACCTGGCGACGGCGATGCCGGCCTTCTCCTGCGCCTCGTCGGTGGAGGCGCCCAGGTGCGGGGTGGCCACCACGTTGTCGAAGGCGAACAGCGGCGAGTCGGTGCACGGCTCCTTGGTGTACACGTCGAGGCCGGCGCCGGCCACCCGGCCGTCGCGCAGCGCGGAGGCGAGCGCCTCCTCGTCGACGATGCCGCCGCGGGCCGCGTTGACGATCCGGACGCTCGGCTTGACCTTGTGCAGCGCCTCGTCACCGATCAGGCCGATGGTCTCCGGGGTCTTCGGGAGGTGGACGGTGATGAAGTCCGAGACCTCCAGCAGCTCCTCCAGGGAGACCAGCTTGACGCCCATCTGCGCGGCGCGGGCGGCCTGGATGTAGGGGTCGTACGCGACGATCTTCATACCGAACGCGGACATCCGCTGCGCGACCAGGACGCCGATCCGGCCGAGGCCGACCACGCCGAGGACCTTCTCGCTCAGCTCGACGCCGGTGTACTTGTTGCGCTTCCACTCGCCCTGCTTGAGCGCGGCGTTGGCCGGCGCGATGTTGCGGGCGACCGAGATCAGCAGGCCGCAGGCGAGTTCGGCGGCGGTGACGATGTTGGAGGTCGGCGCGTTGACGACCATGACGCCGGCCTTGGTGGAGGCGGCGACGTCCACGTTGTCCAGGCCCACGCCGGCACGGGCGACGACCTTCAACTTGCGTGCGGCGGCCAGTGCCTCGGCGTCGATCTTGGTGGCCGAGCGGATCAGGACGGCGTCGACGTCCGCGATGGCGGTCAGCAGCTCGGTGCGGTCCGCGCCGTTGCAGTGACGGATCTCGAAGTCGGGACCGAGGGCGTCGACGGTGGCGGGCGACAGCTCCTCGGCGATCAGTACGACGCCGGATTTCACAGTGTTAGCAGTGCTCACGACAGTGTTGTCCTTAACTGTCCGGTTCTCCCCGGCACGTAGGTGGCGTGGAAGGCGGGGGGAAGGTGGCATGCCGCGTAGGTAGACGCACGACGCTGTGGGCCTGACGCGCACTCGGAAGTGTATCGACGGGCTGGGTACCAGGCTGCTCCCGTCCGGCGAAATCACCCGGACGGGAGCAGCCTAGTTGTACAAGGGCGTCACAGGAGCGGTGAGGCTCAGGCCTCTTCCTTGACCCAGCTCATCAGCTTGCGGAGCTTCTTGCCGGTGGTCTCCAGCAGGTGGTCCTCGTCGGCCTTCTTGTACTCGTTGTACTTGGGCAGACCGGCCTTGTACTCGGCGATCCAGGTGTTGGCGAAGGTGCCGTCCTGGATCTCGGTGAGGACCTTCTTCATCTCGGCCTTGGTGGCGTCGGTGATGATGCGGGGGCCGGTGACGTAGTCGCCCCACTCGGCGGTCTCGGAGACCGACCAGCGCATCTTCTCCAGGCCGCCCTCGTACATCAGGTCGACGATGAGCTTCAGCTCGTGCAGGCACTCGAAGTAGGCGATCTCCGGCTGGTAGCCGGCCTCGACCAGGGTCTCGAACCCGGCCTTCACCAGGGCGGCGGTGCCACCGCAGAGGACGGCCTGCTCACCGAACAGGTCGGTCTCGGTCTCCTCGGTGAAGGTGGTCTTGATGACACCGGCCTTGGTGGCGCCCAGGCCCTTGGCGTAGGACAGCGCCAGGGCGAACGCGTTGCCGCTGAAGTCCTGCTCCACGGCGACGATCGCGGGGACGCCGCGACCCTCCTCGTACTGGCGGCGGACCAGGTGGCCCGGGCCCTTCGGGGCGACCATGCAGACGTCGACGTCGGCCGGGGGCTTGATGAAGCCGAAGCGGATGTTCAGGCCGTGGCCGAAGAACAGGGCGTCGCCGGCCTTCAGGTGCGGGGCGATGTCCGCCTCGTACACGTCGGACTGGATCGGGTCCGGGACGAGGATCATGATGACGTCGGCCTCGGCCGCCGCCTCGGCGGGGGTGACCACGCGCAGCCCGGCCTCCTCGGCCTTCTGGCGCGACTTCGAGTCGGGCTTCAGGCCGACCCGGACGTCCGCGCCCGAGTCGCGCAGGGACAGCGCGTGGGCGTGGCCCTGGCTGCCGTAGCCGATGACCGCGACCTTGCGGCCCTGGATGATGGACAGGTCGGCGTCGTCTTCGTAGAACAGCTCGGCCACGGGGGCACTTCTCCTTGCGTGGTGGTGTTGCCGGGTACTGCGGTTCCAACCGTACGTGGACCCGGCGGTGCGGTGGGACGGTGCTTCAGGGTGTGAGACGGACCGCGGTGTCGCGCGCCGGCACGCCGCCCGGGAGGGTGGTGGCGGGCGGCCGGCGGGGCGCTACGCGCTGCGGTCGAGGGCGCGCAGCGAGCGGTCCGTGATCGAACGGGCGCCGCGGCCGATGGCGACCAGACCGGACTGGACGAGCTCCTTGACGCCGTACGGCTCCAGCATCCGGAGCATGGCCTCCAGCTTGTCCGAACTGCCGGTGGCCTCGATGGTCACCGCGTCCGGGGACACGTCGACCGTCTTGGCGCGGAACAGCTGGACGATCTCGACGATCTGCGACCGGGTCTCACTGTCGGCGCGGACCTTCACCAGGACCAGTTCCCGCTGGATCGCAGCGGACTGGTCGAGTTCGACGATCTTTATCACGTTGACGAGCTTGTTGAGCTGCTTGGTGACCTGCTCCAGCGGGAGGTCCTCGACGTTGACCACGATCGTCATCCGGGAGACGTCCGGGTGCTCGGTGGGGCCGACGGCGAGGGAGTCGATGTTGAAGCCCCGACGGGAGAACAGCGAGGCGATGCGGGCGAGCACGCCGGGCTTGTTCTCGACCAGGACGGAGAGGGTGTGCTTGGACATGGGTCTCTGTTCCCTAGGTCGTTCTGGAGGTGGGGGCTTCAGTCGAGGTCGTCGCCGAAGTCGGGGCGGACGCCCCGGGCGAACAGGATCTCGTCGTTGCTGGTGCCGGCCGCGACCATCGGCCAGACCATGGCGTCCTGGTGGACGATGAAGTCGATGACCACCGGGCGGTCGTTGATCTCCATCGCCTGCTTGATCACCGCGTCCAGGTCCTCCGGGCGCTCGCAGCGCAGACCGACACAGCCCATCGCCTCGGAGAGCAGGACGAAGTCGGGGATCCGGGTGCCCTGGGCCGGCGGCTCGATGCCGTCGTGCTCCGGCCCGGAGTGCAGCACGGTGTTGGAGTAGCGCTGGTTGTAGAACAGGGTCTGCCACTGGCGGACCATGCCCAGCGAGCCGTTGTTGATGACCGCGACCTTGATCGGGATGTCGTTCAGGGCGCAGGTGGCCAGTTCCTGGTTGGTCATCTGGAAACAGCCGTCGCCGTCGATCGCCCAGACCGCGGTCTCCGGGCGGCCCGCCTTGGCGCCCATCGCGGCCGGCACCGCGTAGCCCATCGTCCCGGCGCCGCCGGAGTTCAGCCAGGTCCCCGGCTTCTCGAACCGGATGAACTGCGAGCTCCACATCTGGTGCTGGCCGACGCCCGCCGCGTAGATCGCGTCCGGGCCGACCAGCCGGCCGATCCGCTCGATGACCTGCTGCGGGGAGAGCTGGCCGCCCGGGGCGGGCTCGTGGCCCAGCGGGTAGGTCTTCTTCCAGGCGTCGAGCTTCTCCCACCAGTCCGCGTAGTCGCCCTTGTGGCCGGCGTCGAACTCGGCCTGCACGGCGACGATCAGGTCGGCCAGCACCTCGCGGGCGTCGCCGACGATCGGCACGTCGGCGGGGCGGTTCTTGCCGATCTCGGCCGGGTCGATGTCGGCGTGGACGACCTTGGCGTGCGGCGCGAAGCCGTCCAGCTTGCCGGTGACCCGGTCGTCGAAGCGGGCGCCGAGGGTGAAGAGCAGGTCGGACTTCTGCAGTGCGGTGACCGCCGGGACGGAGCCGTGCATGCCGGGCATGCCCAGGTGCTGCGGGTGGCTGTCCGGGAAGGCGCCGAGCGCCATCAGGGTGGTGACCACGGGGGCGCCGGTCAGCTCGGCCAGGATGCGCAGTTCGGCCGTGGCACCGGCCTTGATGACGCCGCCGCCGACGTAGAGGACCGGGCGCTTGGCGGAGACCAGCAGCCTCGCGGCCTCGCGGATCTGCTTGGCGTGCGGCTTGGTCACCGGACGGTAGCCGGGCAGCGACGTCTCGACCGGCCAGCGGTAGGTCGTGGTGGCCTGCAGGGCGTCCTTGGCGATGTCGACCAGGACCGGGCCGGGGCGGCCGGTGGCGGCGATGTGGAACGCCTCGGCGATCACCCGGGGGATCTCGGCCGGGTCGGTGACCAGGTAATTGTGCTTGGTGATCGGCATCGTGATGCCGCAGATGTCCGCCTCCTGGAAGGCGTCCGTGCCGATCGCCTTGGAGGCGACCTGGCCGGTGATCGCGACGATCGGCACCGAGTCCATGTAGGCGTCGGCGATCGGGGTCACCAGGTTGGTGGCGCCCGGGCCGGAGGTGGCCATGCAGACCCCGACCCGGCCGGTGGCCTGCGCGTAGCCGGTCGCGGCGTGGCCGGCACCCTGCTCGTGGCGGACCAGGATGTGGCGCACCTTGACGGAGTCCATCAGCGGGTCGTACGCGGGAAGGATGGCCCCGCCCGGGATACCGAAGACGGTGTCCGCGCCCACGGCCTCCAGCGAGCGGATGAGCGACTGGGCGCCGGTCATGGTCTCGACGACGTGCTGGGGAGCGGGAGCGTGGGCGGCCGGGGTGTCCCCGCGGCGGGGGGATGCGGCGTGCTCAGTCATCTGCCTGTCTCTTCTCGGTTCTTGCCGGCCCGGTGGTTCCGGGCCCCGGTAGGTCGAGGGTGGGGTCCCGCTTGCGGGCCGATCGCCGGCTCTGCCCCAATCGTCCCAATTCGAGGGGCTCGGGGCCAGGGGTCTTGCGGTGGTGGAACAGCGTCAGTGCAACAAAAAACCCCTCGTGCCAAGGGCATGCGAGGGGTGGCGCGTCGGTCTGTCACGAACGGGGCGAGGCCCGCTCAGCCGACGCGCCCGCCAAGTACGAGAATTCGGGTGCGCATGGCAACGACCTTCCTCCCGTCAAGGGTCGACTGTCAAGCAGGTGGGACGACAGTCTCGCCATGCGGACCCGCTCCCGGACCTGCGGCGGCTCGGTGTTCGGGCAGGTCGGGGCCACCGTGGTGAGGTGCGACACGTCCCGGCGCACCCTCGCCGCCGCCACTCGTACGGGCGTCCGCGGCGAGGAAGGCCCGCCGCGCCGCGAGGGCGCCGACCGGTCTCGGCAGCGGGTAGGAACGGCGGGCCAGCGCGCGTCTCAGCCGGGTCTCGTCCAGCGGCGGGGCGAAGGCCGAACCCTGGCCCTGCCGGCAGCCCAGTTCCTGCAGCACGGCCATCTGCCGGGGCAGGTCGACGCCCTCGGCGGCGGTGACCAGCCCGAGGTCGCGGCCGAGCCGCAGGGCGTGCCCGGCGAGGGTCCGGCTGAGCGGGGACTCCCCCAGGTCCTGGACGAGCGTGCGGTCCAGCTTGAGGCCGTCGAACGGCAGCCGGGCGAGCGCGCCGAGCGAGCCGTTGCCGGCCCCGAAGCCGGCCAGCGCGGTGGAGACGCCGAGCATCCGCAGGGCGCCGAGCCGGCGGCCGAGCTCGTCCGCCAGGGTGTCCGGCCCCATCCGGGCCACCTCGATGACCAGCTGGCCGCCGGGCAGCCCGCTGTCGCGCAGCGCCGCGACCACCGCCTCGTACAGGCCCGGCGCGCAGAGCCGCTCGGCGGAGAGCCGGATCGAGACCGGGACGGGCGGCGGCGCCGGGCGGCCCCTGAGCGGCAGGCCGCGGCGCAGTGCGGCGGCGGTGACCGCCTCGCGGATCAGCCAGCGGGAGAACCGGGTCGCGGCGTCGCCGTGCTCGGTGGAGCGCAGGAACTCGGCGGGGGTGAGCAGCAGGCCCTGGGCGGAGCGCCAGCGGGCCTGCGCCTCGACGCCGGTGACCACACCGTTGGCGAGGTCCACCACCGGCTGGTGGAGCAGGGTGAAGCCGCCCTCCCGGACAGCCGCCCGGAGCCGCTCGTCGAGTTCGGTGCGGCGCTCCAGGTCGGCGCGCATGGCGGGGGTGTAGAGCACCACCCGGCCCTTGCCCTCGGACTTGGCCCGGTACATCGCGAGGTCGGCGTTGCGCATCAGCTCGTCGGTGGCGGCGCGCGGGTCGGCGGCCGGGCCGCGTTCGGGGGTGCCGAAGGCGATGCCGATGCTGGCGGCCACGCTGAGTTCGACGCCGCCGATCCAGTACGGCTCGGAGAGCGCCGTCCGCAGCCGGTCGGCGAGCTCCTGGACCTGGAGGCGGCCGAGCGGGCCGCAGACCAGCGCGGCGAACTCGTCGCCGCCGAACCGGGCGACGGTGTCCCCGCAGCGGACGGCGGACTGCAGCCGGCGGGCGGCCCGGACGAGCAGCTCGTCGCCGACCTGGTGGCCGGCGGTGTCGTTGACGGCCTTGAAGCCGTCCAGGTCGAGGAAGAGCACCGCGACCCCGGCGCCCGCCTCGTCCTGCTGGCTGCGGGTGGCGAGGGCGGCGCGCAGGCGCTGGGTGAACAGCGCCCGGTTGGGCAGGTCGGTGAGCGGGTCGTGGAAGGCGTTGTGCTGCAACTGGGCCTGGAGTATCACGCGTTCGGTGACGTCCCGGCTGTTGAGGATCAGACCGTCGCGGTACCGGTCGACGGTCGACTCGACGTGCAGCCACTCGCCGTCACCGGAGCTGATCCGGCACTCCACCCGGGCGGCGGCCGGTTCGGCGCCGCCGGGGTCGCGGTGGGCGGCGAGCCGGCCGCGGGCCAGGAAGCGGCGGACCTCCAGCAGCACCCGGTCGACGTCCTCGGGGTGGATCAGGTCGAGCAGGTTGCCGCCGACCAGCTCCTCCGGGTCGCGCCCGTAGACGCCGAGCGCGGCCGGGGAGACGTAGGAGAGCACGCCGTTGGCGCCGGCGATCATGATGACGTCGCTGGAGCCCTGCACCAGGGAGCGGAAGTGCGCCTCCTTGTGGGCGAGTTCCTGGGCCAGTGAGAGGTTGTCGAGCAGCATGATGCCCTGCCGCAGGATCAGCGCCAGGCCGACGGTGCAGGCGGCCGAGGCCACCACCCGGTCCAGCGACCGCCCGCCGAGGGCGTTGTAGAGGATGCCGGCGGTGCAGACGGCGGCGGCCGCGTACGGGGTGAGCGCGCTGAAGGTGGTGGCGACCCGGCGCCGGGGCAGTCCACCGAGCGCCGGGTGCTCGCGCAGCGGGCGGCGCCACCGCGGGGACCACGGCGCCCAGGCGAGCAGCAGGCTGCCGGCGAACCAGCCGGCGTCCAGCAGTTCGCCGGAGTGGTAGCTGCTGCGCAGCTCGGGCGAGGTGAACAGGGCGTCGCAGAGCACCGTGACGGCGAGGCCGACCATGGCGGTGTGGACGGCGGCCCGGTTGCCGTCCCGGCCGCCGAAGCGCAGCCCGACGACCAGCGAGACCAGCAGGATGTCCAGGACGGGGTAGGCCAGGTTGAGGGCCAGCCGGAGCGGGGAGCCGTCCTCGCCGGCGGCGGTGCGGCCGAGCGCGAGGCTCCAGCTGAGGGTGAACAGCGAGCCGGCCACCAGCCAGCCGTCCAGCAGCAGGCAGAGCCAGCCGGCGGCGGTGCGGGGGCGTTGGGCGAGCACCAGGACGCCGGTGATGGCGAGCGGGGCGAACAGCAGGAAGGCGTACTCGGCGAGCGAGTTCGGCGGCAGCGGGGTCCGCTCGACCAGCTCGTACCAGCCCCAGGTGCCGTTGCCGAAGGCAACCATGAGCGAGGAGAGGCCGAACAGCAGCCAGGCCGGGCGGGCGTGGCCACCGACCGTGCAGCTGTACGCGAGGCAGGAGAGCGCGGCGGCGAGGGCCGCCGCGGCCAGACCGAAGTCGCCCATGAAGACGGCGATCTGGTGCGAGCCCCAGCCGAGCGCCGCACCCAGGGCGTAGGCGAGGCAGAGCACGCCGAGGGCGGCGCCGGGCAGGTTGCGGCTGCGGAGCGCGCGGCGGGCCGGCCCGAACCGGCCGGCCGCGCCCGGAACGGCGGGGCGGGCGGCGGTGGCCCGGTCGGCGGCACGGCCGTTGGCCCGGTCGGCGGCCGGGCGGTCGACGGCGGCGTGGTCAACGGCAGGGCGGTCGCGGGTGGGCCGGTCGGCGGCGGGGAAGCGGTCCCGTTCCGGCCGGCCGGCGGTGGGCGGCCCGGTCGCGGGCAGGTCGGTGTCCGGCACCTCCGGCCGTCCGGCTCCGGGCAGCACCGCGTCGGTGGGGCTCACTCGGCCTCTCCCCCTCCGGCCCGGGGCCTGGCGCCCCGGCCACGGACCACCGGCCGCACGCCTGGTGGCCGTACGCGGTGACCTGGCGCCCCGTCAGGGCGGTGGCCCAGGGGGTGGGCGGCCTGCAGGCCGGCCCGCCGCACCGATGTTCCCGGTCGGGACCCTACACCACTTCGGTCACTCAATGACACGCACACTCAACGTAGAGTAATGGCGCGGAGGTGGGGAAATACACTCGATTCCGACGAAACCGGCCGGTTGGCGGGGGCGCGCGGGCAGGGGCTCACGCGGCGCGCACGGGAGCACACGGCAGTGCCCGACCGGCCACCGCCGGAAGGCGGCGGTACCGGTCGGGCATCTGCGGGGTCGGGCGGTCAGCGGCCGGCCGGGACCAGGTCCTCCGGAAAGAGCCGCAACCGGTGCGCCAGCGCGGCCGCTTCGCCCCGACCGGCCACCGCGAGCTTGCCGAGGATGTTGGACACGTGCACGCTCGCGGTCTTCGGCGAGATGTACAGTTCCTCGGCGATCTGCCGGTTGGTGCAGCCCCGCGCGAGCAGACGGAGCACGTCCCGCTCACGGGGGGTGAGGCTGAAGGAGTCGCCGATCGGGGCCGCCGGAGCCGGGGCGGGACGGCGCACGGTGAGCGCCAGACCGGCCCGCTCGGCCAGCGCACAGACCTCCGCGCCGAGTCCGGCGTCGGACCGGGCGATCGCCAGTTCCCTTGCCTCGCGCAGCAGTTCGACCGCAGCCTCGCGGCGGCCGGCCAGCACCTCCGCCTCGCCGGCCCGCAGCAGCGCGAGCGCCAGCGGGTACGGCAGCCCGGTCGGGCGCAGCGCCTCGATCGCGGCGGCCCAGTGCGCCGGGGCGTCCGTCCCTTCCGCGCGGGCCAGCTCGCCCGCCAGCAGCCGGGCCCAGCCGCGGTGCAGCGGCGCGGTCGGGGTCAGCCCGGCGGCGACGGCGGTGATCCGGGCCAGCACCGCGGCCCGGCCGGGGCCGGCCTCCGGCAGGCCCCGGGTGTCCGCCTCGGCGGCGGCGCCGTCGACCAGCAGCGGGTAGAGGTCGGCGAGGTAGCCGCACCGGAGGTCCTCGTCCAGGGCGGCGAGCAGCTCGGCGCGGGCGTCCAGCGGGCGTCCGGCCCCGACCGCGATCCGCAGCGCCAGCCGCGCGATCGGGACGGAGTGCTGGAGCTGACCGACCCGGTTGGCCGCCCTGGCCTGCGCCAGCATCGCGGCGGCGCCGGACAGGTCACCGCGGAGCAGGGCGAGTTCGCCGCGCATCCGGTCCAGGAACTCGGCGTGGGTGCCGGTCGAGCCGAGCAGGTCGCACTCGGCGAGCACCCGCTCGGCCTCGTCGATCCGCCCGAGGTCCATCAGCGCCTCGACGAGGTTGCCGGTCAGGATGGCGCCGATGTTGCGCTGCAGGCCGTTGCCGCGCGCCGACTCCAGGCCCTCGCGGGCCAGCGCCACCGCCTCCTCGGCCCGGCCGAGCCCGCGCTGCATGGAGGAGAGGTTGTTGATGCCGCGCAGCAGGACGTCCGGTGCGCCGATCCGCCGGGTGGCCTCCACCGCGGCGGTGAGCTGGGCGACCGCGGCGTCCGGGTCGGAGTCGAGGTCGTTGCGCAGTCCGCTGAGCGTCATCACGGCGTGCTGCTCGACGGCGTGCGCGCCCACCTGGCGGGCGATCCGGACGGCCCGCTCGGCGAGCTCGACCAGCTCGGGCCGGGGGTTGGAGAGCATCCCGCTGCCGGCGCCGAGCGCGAACACCTCCGCCTGGACGGCGGACGCCGGCAGGTGCTCGACCAGCCGGTGCGCGTACGCGATCTCCTCCTCGTCGCCGGAGCGGCGCAGGTGGCCGAGCATCCGGGCCCGGTTGATCCGGAACCAGGCGGCGCGGGCCGGGTGTTCGACCTCGTCGACCAGTTTGAGCGCCCGTCGGGCCAGGCTCAGCCCGCGCTCGCGGTCGCCGGTGCGGCGGGCCGCGACGACCGCCTCGGCCAGCACGTCGATCAGGTTCAGCCGGTCGCAGCTCTCGTCGTGGGCGTCGGCGTCGCAGGAGCACGGCGGGTAGGTCTCGGCCCAGTCGTACGGCCGCAGCGTGCCGCCGAGCACCTCCTCGGAGACCTCGTCCCAGAGTTCGAGGGCCCGCTCCAGCATCCGCAGCTGTTCGGCGAAGGCGTTGCGCCGCCGGGCGGCCCGGGCGGCGTCCAGGGCCGTCGGCAGGGCCCGGGCCGGGTCGTGCGCGTGGTACCAGTAGTTGGCCAGCCGGGCCGGCCGGGTGTCGCTGCCGACCAGGTGCGGCTCGGCCTCCAGGGCCTCGGCGAACCGGCGGTTGATCCGGTGCCGTTCACCCGGCAGCAGGTCGTCCGAGACGGCCTCGCGGACCAGCGCGTGCCGGAACCGGTAGCCGTCGCCGTCGGTGTCCGGGCGCAGGATGTTGGCGCCCACCGCCTCGCGCAGCGAGTCGATCAGCTCCTCCTCGTCGTCCAGGACGGCGGCGAGCAGGGCGTGTTCGACGTAGGAGCCGCCCTCGGCGGCGATCCGCAGGACCCGCTGGGTCTGCTCGTCCAGGGCCTCCACCCGGACCAGCAGGATGTCCCGCAGCGAGTCGGTGAGCCCGGCCGAGCAGCCCTCCCGGACGGAGGTGGCGAGCTCCTCGACGAAGAACGGGTTGCCCTCCGAGCGGCGGTGGATCCGGTCGACGAGCTGACGGTCGGGCGCGGCGGTGCCGAGGATGCCGGCCAGCTGCGCGGCCACCTCGCCCGGCCCGAACCGCTCCAGCTCCATGCGCTGCACGGTGCGCAGCCGCTCCAGTTCGGCCAGGAAGGGCCGCAGCGGGTGGCGGCGGTGCAGGTCGTCGCTGCGGTAGGTGGCGACCAGCAGGACGCGGGCCCGGTGCAGGGTGCGGACCAGGTAGGAGAACAGCTCGCGGGTGGACCGGTCGGACCAGTGCAGGTCCTCCACGGCGAGCACGAGAGTACGGTCCGTGCCGAGTCGTTCGAACAGCCTCGCGGTGTGCTCGAACAGCCGGGCTCGTCCGTACTCGTTGTTGGGTTCGCCGTCAGCCTCGCCGAAGTCGGGCAGCAGCCGGGCGAGATGGCCCTCCATCCCCGAGGCGGCGCCCTCGAAGTCGGCCCCCATGCCGCGGTGGAGCCGGCGCAGCGCGGTGGCCAGCGGTGCGTACGGCAGGCCCTCGGCGCCGATCTCCAGGCAGCCGCCGACGGTGGTCAGCACGTCGTCGTCGCAGGCCTGTCGCAGGAACTCCTCCAGCAGCCGGGTCTTGCCGACGCCCGCCTCGCCGCCGATCAGCACGGCCTGCGGCTGTCCCGAGCCGGCCCGTCGCAGCGCGGCCGTCAGGGCGGTGAGCTCCGGATCGCGGCCGACGAAGACGGGACTCACCGATATCTGCTGCATGGCTGCGAGCATGCCATAGAGGTCCTGCACCGGCCGAGCGGTTATCCCGCCCTCCGGACGCCCGGAAGGGGAGGCGCACCCCCGTGTCGCCTCCCCCTCCGGATTCCCTGCGGCACCGGGCTGGTGCCGGTCCGTCAGCATTCGCCGGGACGCACGGCGCGGCGCACGGAGCGGAAGGCGACGTTCGGCCGCCATCCGGTGCGCTTGGCGCCCTTCGCCTGGCGTACCAGCCGCTCGTGCTCGGCCAGGGCCTGGAGTTCCTGCTCGTGCTGCTTGATGAGCTCGTACTCGATCACGGTGTTCCCCTTGTGGGTTTCGGTGTGTCTCTCTCGTTCTGGGGTAAACACTCCTCTCCCAGGGGGGTGGGGCGCATCGGCAGCCTGCCGGATCTTCCGGGCCGTCCGGGCCTTAGGTGCCGGGCCCGGGTGCCCGGCCCGGACACGGCAAAGGCCCGGCCTACCCCTTATGAGGGGTAAGACCGGGCCTGAGGCGTCTAAGTAGACCTTAGAAGGTCTAAGACACCTTAGAAACTCAGGCAGAAGCGCCCAGCTTCTCCAGAATCAGATCCTTCACACGGGCCGCGTCGGCCTGGCCACGGGTGGCCTTCATGACCGCGCCGACCAGGGCGCCGACGGCCGCGACCTTGCCGTCACGGATCTTGGCGGCGATCGCCTCGTTCTCGGCGATGGCCTGGTCGACGGCGGCACCGAGCGCGGAGTCGTCCGAGACGACGGCCAGGCCGCGCTTCTCGACGACCTCGTCCGGCTCGCCCTCACCGGCCAGCACGGCCTCGATGACCTGGCGGGCCAGCTTGTCGTTCAGCTTGCCCTCGGCGACCAGCGCGGCGACCCGGGCGACCTGCGCCGGGGTGATCGGCTGCTCGCTCAGCTCGGTGCCGGTCTCGTTGGCCCGGCGGGCCAGCTCGCCCATCCACCACTTGCGGGCCTGGTCGGCCGGGGCGCCGGCGGCGATGGTCTCCTGGATCGACTCGACGGCGCCCGCGTTCAGCACCGACTGCATGTCCTTGTCGGTCAGGCCCCACTCGGCCTGGAGACGGGCCCGGCGCACCCGCGGCAGCTCGGGGAGACCGCCCCGCAGCTCCTCGACCCACGCGCGGGACGGCGCGATCGGGACCAGGTCCGGCTCCGGGAAGTAGCGGTAGTCCTCGGCGTTGTCCTTGATCCGGCCGGCCGTGGTGCTGCCGTCCTCCTCGTGGAAGTGCCGGGTCTCCTGGACGATCGTGCCGCCGTCGGAGAGCACCGTCGCGTGCCGCTGGATCTCGAACCGGGCGGCCCGCTCGACGCTGCGCAGCGAGTTGACGTTCTTGGTCTCCGAACGGGTGCCGAAGGTCTCGGTGCCGTTCGGGCGCAGCGACAGGTTGACGTCGCAGCGCATCTGGCCCTTGTCCATCCGGGCCTCGGAGACGCCCAGCGCCTTGATCAGCTCGCGCAGCTCGGCGACGTACGCCTTGGCGACCTCGGGGGCGCGCTCGCCGGCGCCGACGATCGGCCTGGTGACGATCTCGATCAGCGGGATGCCGGCCCGGTTGTAGTCGAGCAGCGAGTGCGTGGCGCCGTGGATGCGGCCGGTCGCGCCACCGACGTGGCTGGACTTGCCGGTGTCCTCCTCCATGTGGGCGCGCTCGATCTCCACCCGGAAGGTCGAGCCGTCCTCCAGCTGCACGTCGAGGTAGCCGTCGAAGGCGATCGGCTCGTCGTACTGCGAGGTCTGGAAGTTCTTCGGCATGTCCGGGTAGAAGTAGTTCTTCCGCGCGAACCGGCACCACTCGGCGATCTCGCAGTTCAGCGCCAGGCCGATCTTGACGGCCGACTCCACGCCGATCGCGTTGACCACCGGCAGCGAGCCCGGCAGGCCCAGACAGGTCGGGCAGACCTGGCTGTTCGGCTCGGCACCCAGCTCGGTCGAGCAACCGCAGAACATCTTGGTCTTGGTGCCCAGCTCGACGTGGACCTCAAGGCCCATCACCGGGTCGTACGACGCGAGAGCGTCCTCGTAGGAGACCAGGTTCTTGACGCTCACAGCGTCCCCTTCACTAAAAGTCTTGGAGGTGCCGGCCCGGCCTGTACGGCGGGTACAGGCCGGGCCTCGCGGGCTCGGTCAGCCCAGCAGGACGTCGTCGTCGCCCAGCCGGCGCAGCTCGCGCACCAGCAGGGCGGTGCCGGTGACCAGCGCGGCGGCACCGACCAGGGCGTTGACCAGCTTCAGGGTGTCGTTCTCGCCCCGGGCCTTGCGGACGTCCTTCACCACGGTGATCACGCTGAACGCGCTCGTGCCGATGGACAGCCAGATGCCTGGCTTCGAGTGCTTGAAGCCCTTGGCCTTCTCGATCTTGCTCACAGTGCCGGTGCCTCCTCCAGCAGGGTGTGCCCCCACTTGTCGTTGAGTGCGGCCTCCACGGCGCCGCCCACGCGGTACAGGCGGTCGTCCGCCATCGCGGGTGCGATGATCTGCAGGCCGACCGGGAGATTGTCCTCCGGGGCCAGCCCGCACGGCAGCGACATGGCCGCATTGCCCGCCAGGTTGGACGGAATCGTGCACAGGTCGGCCAGATACATCGCCATCGGGTCGTCGGCGCGCTCGCCGATCGGGAAGGCGGTGGTCGGGGTGGTCGGCGAGACCAGGACGTCCACGCCGGCGAAGGCCGCGTCGAAGTCGCGCGAGATCAGCGTGCGCACCTTCTGGGCCGAGCCGTAGTAGGCGTCGTAGTAGCCCGAGGAGAGCGCGTAGGTGCCGAGGATGATGCGGCGCTTGACCTCGGCGCCGAAGCCGGCCTCGCGGGTGAGCGCGGTGACGTCCTCGGCCGAGCGGGTGCCGTCGTCGCCGACCCGCAGGCCGTAGCGCATCGCGTCGAAACGGGCCAGGTTGGACGAGGCCTCGCTGGGCGCGATCAGGTAGTACGCGGGCAGCGCCAGGGTGAACGACGGGCAGGAGACCTCGACGACCTCGGCGCCCAGCTCGCGCAGCAGCTCCACGGACTCGTTGAAGCGCTGCATCACGCCGGCCTGGTAGCCCTCGCCGGCGAACTCCTTCACGACGCCGATCCGCATGCCGCGGACGTCACGCCGCCTGGCGGCCTCGACCACGGCCGGGACCGGCGCGTCGATCGAGGTGGAGTCCAGCGGGTCGTGGCCGGCGATGGCCTCGTGCAGCAGCGCCGCGTCCAGCACGGTGCGGGCGCACGGGCCGCCCTGGTCCAGGGAGGACGAGAACGCGACCAGGCCGTAGCGGGAGACCGAGCCGTAGGTGGGCTTCACGCCGACGGTGCCGGTGACGGCGCCGGGCTGGCGGATCGAGCCGCCGGTGTCGGTGCCGATCGCCAGCGGGGCCTCGAAGGCGGCCAGCGCGGCGGCCGAACCGCCGCCGGAGCCGCCGGGGATCTTGGAGAGGTCCCACGGGTTGCCGGTCGGGCCGTAGGCGGAGTTCTCGGTGGAGGATCCCATCGCGAACTCGTCCATGTTGGTCTTGCCGAGGATCACCACGCCGGCGTCCCTGAGACGCGTGGTCAGAGTGGCGTCGTACGGCGGGATCCAGCCTTCGAGGATCTTGGAGCCGCAGGTGGTCGGGACGCCCTTGGTGGTGAAGACGTCCTTCAGCGCCAGCGGGACGCCGGCCAGCGGGCCCAGCTCCTCGCCCCTGGCGCGCTTCTCGTCGACGGCCCGGGCGGCGCTCAGCGCGCCCTCGGTGTCGACGTGCAGGAAGGCGTTGACCTTCTTGTCGACGGCGTCGATGCGGTCCAGGTGCGCCTGGGCGACCTCGACGGCGGAGACCTCGCCGGTGGCGACGGCGTTCGCCGTCTCGGCCGCGGTGTAACGGATCAGGTCGGTCATCTCGGTCAGTCCTCCCCGAGGATCTGCGGCACACGGAAACGCTGCTCCTCGGCGGCGGGGGCACCGGCCAGCGCCTGCTCCGGGGTGAGCGACGGCCGCACCTCGTCCGCGCGCATGACGTTGGTCAGCGGCAGCGGGTGGGAGGTCGGCGGGACGTCCTGTCCGGCGACCTCGGAAACGCGGGCGACCGCGCCGATGATCACGTCGAGCTGCTCGGCGAAGTGGTCCAGCTCTTCGGCCTGCAACTCAAGACGCGACAGCCGAGCGAGGTGGGCAACCTCCTCGCGCGTGATGCCAGGCATGCAGCGATCCTCAGGGTGAGTTCTGGTGAGGCCCGGTACCGCCTTCCGGCGGCGCCGGGCCCGGGCAGGAGCGGCCTGTCCGGCGCTCCCGTCCTCTTGGTCTGTGGTCCCCATCCTATGGGGCACGGCCCGGCCACCGGCCAACGAGCGAGGGCGGGCCCGGGTCACCCGGGTGAGCGGGGCGGCTCACTGGGGGCGGGTCGGCGCCCAACTCTGCTGCCCGGGCGCCTGGATCTCCAGTTTCGCGGCCTGGACCGCCTGGATCACCGGCGGCAGAACGTGGGGCACCGGCGGGAGCACCGGGGGCCGCACCGGGTGGATCACCGACGGCAGCTGGACGGCGGGGGCGGTGGTGAGCCGCTCCACCGGCGGCGCGCCGGTGCGGTGCACCCGCAGCCAGGCGGTGGCCTGCTCGGCCGGCAGCGCCGCCGAGACCAGCCAGCCCTGCACGGCGTCCACGCCCATGCGGTTCAGCCGCTCCCAGGTCTCGTCGTCCTCGACGCCCTCGGCGACCACGGTCAGGCCGAGCGAGTGCGCCAGCTCCACCGAGCAGCGGACCACCGCCGCGTCGTGGTCGTCGGCGACCATCCGGGAGACGAAGGAGCGGTCGATCTTCAGCTCGCCGACCGGCAGGCTGCGCAGCCGCACCAGCGAGGAGTGGCCGGTGCCGAAGTCGTCCAGGGACATCCCGACGCCGTAGCCGCGCAGCTCGGCGAGGGTGTCGGCGGCCCGCCGGGAGTCGTCCAGCAGCAGCCGTTCGGTGATCTCCAGCTGGAGCGCGTGGGCCGGGACCTGGTGGCGGACCAGGTGGCCGGCGACCCGCTGGGCGAAGCCCGGGTTGAGCACGTCGCGCGGGGAGACGTTCACCGCGACCTGCACCTGGAGGCCCTGCTCGCGCCAGGTGGCGAGCTGGCCGACGGCGGCCTCCAGCACGTAGTCGGTCAGCCGGGGCATCAGGCCGCTGGACTCGGCCAGCCCGACGAACTCGTCCGGCGAGACCTTCCCCTGGCCGGGCCGCTCCCATCGGAGCAGCGCCTCCAGCCCGACCACCCGGCCGTCGAAGGCCACCTTGGGCTGGTAGTGCAGCTGCACCTCGCCGGTCTCCAGGGCCCGCCGCAGGTCGCCCAGCAGCCCGATCCGGTACGGCGTGTCGGCGTCCTGCGCCTCGTCGTACTGCTCGACCGAGGTACGGCCGCGCTGGGCGTGGCCCATCGCGACGTCGGCCCGGCGCAGCAGCGACTCGGCGTCCTGCGCGTGCTGCGGGTAGACGCAGACGCCGGCGCTGGCCTCCAGGACGAGCAGCAGGCCGTCCAGCCGGATCGGCGCGGCGAGTTCGGCGATCAGCGCCTTGGCGACCTTCTCCAGCGAGTCCGGACAGCCGATGCCGGGCAGCAGGACGGCGAACTCGTCGCCGCCCATCCGGGCCACCATCGGGCGGCCGCGGTAGTGCCGGGGCAGCCCGGCGAAGACGTCGTCGATCGACTCCCGGGTGGCGCTGCCGGCCGCACCGCCGGAGCGCAGCGCCCGGTGCAGGCGGCGGGCGATGTGGACCAGCAGCCGGTCACCGGCGGTATGACCGAGGGTGTCGTTGAGCGACCGGAAGCGGTCGAGGTCGAGCAGGATCAGACCGACGCTGTATCCCTCGGCGTGCTCGGCGATCGCCTCCTGGGCCGCGATCAATAACGCCTGGCGGTTGGGCAGGTCGGTCAGCGGGTCGGTGAGCTGGTCCCGGGCACGGTCCCGGGCGATCCGCCAGGCGGCGACCAGCACGGCCAGCGGAACCGCGAACAGCGGCAGCAGCTCGGGTTCGTAGCGGTAGACCAGGACGGCCAGCGGGATGAGCGGTGCGGCGCCGGCCAGCAGGACTCCGAGCAGCAGGACCGCACCCGCCACCCCCTGCGGCGGGCGTGTGGGCGCACCGCCGGTCGTATGATCCATAAGCCCTGTCCTCCGTCGGGCCCGCCCCGTCAGGCCGCCTAGCGGTGAGGCACCGTACCGGTGCCGGCAGCCTGCCGGGCATGGAGCGGCCCCGCGGAGTCCGGCTCAGCCGGTACCCCCACCCCTGCTGACACTCTGTTGCGCTCCAGGGTATGCGCGGGTCCACCCGACGGGCAGACTTTCGGACAACCGGAAATGCGCCACCGCGCTCCGGTGTCGCACGGTGACACGATGCCCGCTCCCACCGTGCGACACCCGATGACGTTGCATCAGGACGATAACAAGACGGATCCCCGGCCTCCGCGCGCGGGTCAGCCCTCAGAGGGCTCCTCCGCCCCCGGCTCCGGCGCCGACGGATCCTGCCCGGCGGCCTCCGACGCGGGCGCCTCGGCGGGCTCCCCCGCCACGCTCTCCCCCGCGGTCGCGGCGCCCTCGGCGGCCTCCGCGACCGCTCCCGCGGCGGCCTTCGCCGCACGCTTCTTCGCGGGCGCCTTCTTCACCGGCTCCTCGGCCTCGGGCTCCGGCGGCAGGCCCAGGTGGACCCGCGCCGCGGCCGAGCCCTGCGCCAGCAGGACGTCGAAGCCGGCGTCGTCGAGGACCGGCAGTCCGAGCTGGACGGCCTTGTCGTACTTGGACCCCGGGTTGTCCCCGGCGACCACGAAGTGGGTCTTCTTCGACACCGATCCGGTCACCTTCGCGCCGCGCGAGGTCAGCGCCTCCTTGGCGCCGTCCCGGGTGTGCCCGGCCAGCGTCCCGGTGACGACGACGGTGAGGCCCTCCAGCGGACGCTCGGCCTCCTCCTCGGGGGCCTCCTCGGTGAACCGGACGCCGGCCGCACGCCACTTCTCCAGGATCTCGCGGTGCCAGTCCACCTGGTACCACTCGATGATCGACCGCGCGGTGCCCGTGCCGACGCCGTCGGTCGCGGCCAGCCGCTCCTCGCTCGCCGCGAAGATCGCGTCCAGGTCGCGGAACTCCCGGGCCAGGTCCTGGGCCGCGACCGGGCCCACGTGCCGGATCGAGAGGCCGTTGAGGAAGCGCCAGAGCGGGCGGTCCCGGGCCTTCTCGATGTTGTCGAGCATCACCCCGGTGTTCTTCTTCGGCGCCCCGGCGGTGGTCGCGAAGAAGAACACCTCCTTCTCCTCGCCGGTCTCGTCGTCGAGCTTCGGCATGCCGGTCTTCTGGTCGCGCACCAGGACCTTGATCGGCAGCAGCTGCTCCACCGTCAGGCCGAAGATGTCGCCCTCGTTGCGCACCGGCGCCTCGGCCGGCGTCAGCGGCTGGGTCAGCGCGGTGGCCGCGACGTAGCCCAGACCCTCGATGTCCAGCGCCGAGCGCCCGCCGAGGAAGGCGATCCGCTCGCGGATCTGGGCCGGGCAGAACCGGGCGTCGGGGCAGCGCAGGTCGATGTCCCCCTCGGCCATCGGCCGCAGCTCGGCACCGCACTCGGGGCAGTGCGAGGGCATCACGAACGGCACCTCGCTGCCGTCCCGCACGTCGTAGACCGGGCCGAGGATCTCCGGGATGACGTCGCCGGCCTTGCGCAGCACCACGGTGTCGCCCAGCAGGACGTCCTTGGCCTTCACCACGTCCTGGTTGTGCAGCGTCGCGTACTGGACCATCGAGCCGGCCACCTTGACCGGCTCGGCCAGCACCGCGTACGGGGTGGCCCGGCCGGTGCGCCCGATGCCGATCTTGATCTCGGCCAGCTTGCCGGTGACCTCCTCCGGCGGGTACTTCCAGGCGATCGCCCAGCGCGGGGACTTGGAGGTGGAGCCGAGCCGGCCCTGCAGGGCGATCTCGTCGACCTTGACGACCACGCCGTCGATCTCGTGCTCGACCGAGTGCCGCTGCTCGCCGAAGCGCCGGATGAAGGCGCGGACCTCGTCGAGGGTCCCCACCACCTCGTTGTGCCGCGCGGTGGGCAGGCCCCAGTCGTGCAGCAGCCGGTAGGCGTGCGACTGGTCGTCGATGTCGAAGCCGACCCGGGCACCGATGCCGTGCACCACCATCTGCAGCGGACGGGAGGCGGTGACCAGCGGGTCCTTCTGACGGAGCGAGCCGGCGGCGGCGTTGCGCGGGTTCATGAAGAGCCGGATCATCGCCCGGGGCCGCTTGCCCTCCTCGGCGCGCTCCTCGTTCTCCAGCCGGCGGCGCTCGTTCTCCTCCGCGAAGGAGGCGTTGAGCGCCTCGAAGGCGTCGGTCGGGAAGTAGACCTCGCCGCGGATCTCCACCAGCTCGGGGATGTTCTCGCCCTTGAGCCGGTGCGGGATCTCCTTGATGGTGCGGACGTTGGCGGTGATGTCCTCGCCGACCCGGCCGTCGCCGCGGGTCGCCGCCTGCACCAACTGGCCGTTCTCGTAGGTGAGGTTGACGGCCAGGCCGTCCACCTTGAGTTCGCAGAGGTAGTGGTAGTCAATGCCGGCCAGCTCGGCGGCGACGCGCTCGGCCCAGGCGGCCAGCTCGTCGTCGTCCATCGCGTTGTCCAGGCTGAGCAGGCGCTCCCGGTGCTCGACGGGGGCGAACAGCCCGGTCGGCGCGCCGCCGACCCGCTGGGTCGGCGACTCCGGCGTGACCAGCGCCGGGTGCTCGGCCTCCAGCCCTTCCAGCTCGCGCATCAGCGCGTCGAACTCGGCGTCGCTGACGACCGGAGCGTCCTGCTCGTAGTAGCGGGCCCGGTGGTCCTCGATCTCGGTGGCCAGCTCGGCGTGCCGCCTGCGAACCTCCGCCGGAACGTCCTCCCAGCCCTCGACAGCCACCACCGCAAGCCCTCCGTTAACTTCTCATTCCGGGTTGTCCACCAGGCTCTGGCCCGCCTTCACGCTGAGTGACAGCGCCGTGCGCGCGTAGGCCGGTGAGGCCCCGGCCAGCCCGCAGGTGGGCGTCACCAGCACACGGCGGCCCAGCAGCTCCGGGGCGAACCCGAGCCTGCGCCACAACGTCCTGACACCCTGGACACTACCGGCCGCGTCCGACACTCCCTGGTCAGTGAAGGGGACGACACCGGCGAGGATCACGGTGCCCGCGTCGATCGCCTCGCCCAGCTCCTCGTCCTCACGCTCGGTCAGCAGCGAGAAGTCCAGCGAGACCCCGACCACCCCGGCGCGGCGCAGCAGCGGCAGCGGCACCTGCGGCGCGCAGCAGTGCACCACGACCGGCGCGTCCAGCCCGAGGACCACCTCGCGCAGGACCTCCTCGGCGACCTGCCGGTCGACCGAGCGCAGCCGCTGGAAGCCGCTGGCGGTCTTCACGGAGCCGGCCAGCACGGCGGGCAGCGAGGGCTCGTCGAGCTGGAGGACGACCTCGGCGCCGGGGACGCGACGGCGGACGTCGGCGAGGTGGCGGCGGAGGCCCTCGGTGAGCGAGGCGGCGATGTCGCGGCAGGCGCCGCGGTCGGCGAGCGCCTTCTCGCCGTGCTTGAGCTCGATCGACGCGGCCAGCGTCCACGGGCCGACCGCCTGGACCTTGAGCGGTCCCCGGTAGCCCTGGGTGTACTCCTCCAGCGCGTCCAGGTCCTCGCCGAGCCAGGAGTGGGCGCGGCGGGTGTCCCGGCCGGGGCGGTCGGCGAACCGCCAGCCGCTCGGCTCGGTCTGCGTGAACAGCTCGACCAGCATCCCGGCGGAGCGTCCGATCATGTCCGCACCCGGCCCGCGCGCGGGCAGTTCGGGGAGGAACGGCAGGTGCTCCAGCGCACCGGTGGAGGTCCTGGCGGCCTCCCGGGCGTCGGTGCCGGGCAGCGATCCGACGCCGGTGGCGGCGCCGACCAGGTCGGGGAAGGGGTGTCCGTTGCTCACCCGCCCGAGCCTAGTGCGCCGGGGCGGGAGGTCGGACCGGCCGACCTCCCGCCCCGCCGGTCGCGGCTCAGCGGCCGGGGCGGACGGTGATGTCGGTGATCTCGGCGTCGCGCGGGACGTCGAGGGCGGTCAGGATCGCCTTCACCACCGACTCCGGCTCGATCCACTGCCCGGCGTCGTACTCCTTGCCCTCCTGCTGGTGCACCTTGACCTGCATCGCCGTGGCGGTGCGGCCGGGGTAGACCGAGGTGACCCGGACGCCGTGCCCGTGCTCCTCCGCGCGCAGCGAGTCGGCGAGCGCCTTCAGGCCGTGCTTGCTCGCCGCGTACGCCGACCAGTCGGCACTGGCCCGCAGACCGGCACCGGAGTTCACGAAGACGACGTGGCCCTTGACCAGCCGCAGCGAGGGCAGCAGCAGACGGGTCAGCTCGGCGGGCGCGACCAGGTTGACGTTCAGGGTGTCCTGCCAGGCCTTGACCGGCAGTTCGCCGACCGGGCCCAGCTCGACGATGCCCGCGACGTGCAGCAGCGAGTCGAGTTCGATCGGCGGTGCCTGGTGCCCCAGGGCCCAGGAGAGCTTCGCCGGGGTGCCGAGGTCGCCGACCAGGGTCTGCGCCCCGGGGAAGCGTTCGCGCAGCTCGGCGGCGCGGCGGGCGTCGCGGGCCAGCAGCCAGAGGTCGTCCCCGCGTTCCGCGAGGCGTTCGGCGAGGACGGCGCCGATGCCGGAGCCGGCGCCGGTGATCAGATGTGCAGCCATGGGGCCGATCCTCTCAGGCGCCGGACTTGAGCTGTTCGAAAACCTCGGCCGGAGTACCGGCGAAGGTGATCAGGTCGCCCAGCGGGCGGGGCAGGAAGCCCTCGGCGTCCATCCGCTCCAGCTGGGTGCGCAGGCCCGCGTAGAAACCTTCGGTGTCCAGGACGACCACCGGCTTGTCGTGCAGCGCGTGCTTCTTCAGCTCCAGCACCTCGGTGACCTCGTCCAGCGTGCCGAGGCCGCCGACGAGCACCACCACGGCATCGGCCCGCATCAGCAGCTGGGCCTTGCGCTCGGCGAGGTCGGCGGTGGTGATCAGCTCGTCGGCCCCGTCGTACGCCTTGTGCCTCAGGAACTCGACGGAGACCCCGACCAGCCGGCCCCCGGCGGCCTTCACCCCGTCCGCGAGCAGACCCATCAGCCCGGCGTTCGAACCGCCCCAGACCAGCGTGTGCCCGCCCTCCCCCAGCAGCCGGGCGAACTCGGCGGCCGGAGCCGAGTAGCGGTCGTCGAGCGAGTACGCGGAGCAGAAGACAGTGATGTTCATAGTGCGTCCGGTCTATCACGGTCCGGAGATCCTCCTCCCCGGTGGGACGCCCTACCGCCCGAGCACCCGCCGGCCGTCGTGATCACGGATGCTGGGCGCGGCACCGTCCCGGAGCGCGTCGAGCACGCGCACGGCGTACACCTCGGCCATCCGGTCGGAGACCTCCGCCGGCGTGAGCCAGTCGACGGCGGTCGACTCGTCCGAGAGCCGCGCCGTCCCGTCCTCCGGACGGCAGCGGAAGACCAGCGCGACGATGCCGCGGGTCACGTTCTTGTACACGCCGGTCAGCCGTTCCACACCGACCTTGATGCCCGTCTCCTCGAAGACCTCCCGCCGCACCCCGTCCTCGACGGCCTCGGACAGCTCCAGCACCCCGCCCGGCGGCTCCCACGCCCCGTTGTCCGCCCGGCGGATCGCCAGCACCCGCCCGTCCTCCCGCACCACCACCCCTGCGACGGACACGGAGTGCAGTGGCGGCGGGCCGGTCTCCTCGCCTCTCGTCATGTCACCGGGGTTCGAGGAGGGGTGGGCAGCTTACCCAAGGTAGGTCTTCTGCCATTCCAGCGACGTCATCGTGAGCGAGGCCTCGGCGAGTTGCCGGGCCGCGTCGGTCTTCAGGCTGCCGAGGCTGCTGTCGATCCAGGGCTGGACGTTCCGGTAGCCCTGCTCCCGGTACTCGACGGCTTGGATCAGACATTCGAGCTTGTCGGCGTCGTGTGCGACGACCACCTCCAAGCTCTCGCCGTTCTCGTACTCCTCGACGATCGCCTGGACTCCCGCGACCACAACCGGGTGGGCAGCACTGACCTGGTCGGCAGTGACGCGCTCGTTGGACGCGGCGGTGACGTATCGCCGTCCGATGTGCGGAATGTCGCCGACACGGGTCTCCTGCGTGTCATGGAAGAGGCACAGCAGGGCGACCTTCGCCGGATCGGCGCCTTCCATCATCGCGAGGACCGCACCGACAACACCGACGCGGAAGGAGTGTTCGGCAATCGTCTCGGGATCCTTGACTCCGGCGATCCACCAGCCCGATCGCTTCGCCCGCTTGAGCATCCCTGCTTCGAACAGGTACCCCGCGGTGCCCTTCGCCTGCCCGTCCTCTGCCATCGCCGCCCTCTCTCACACGCCGTAGCCACCTGCCCGGAGACCGTAGTACACCGACTCCAACTTGCGCCGGGACTCGGAAGACAGAAGTCCGTCGTCAAGCAGAACACCAACTCTTCGGGCCAGTTCCCGCGCCACGTACGGATCGGAGTCGAGCAGATTCCGGCGGGAAAGGATCAGAGCCCAAACCGAATGAACATACAGATCGGTGTACTCGACAGCCCGGTCGAGCCGTACGGCGAGCTCCCGCAGGAGCGCCGAGGCATCCCAGGCCGGCCGGTCGCGCTCAGCCATGAAGCAGTCGTCCGTTTGAGCCCGACGGTCGAGGCCGAGCCAATGCGCCCAGTAGTTCAGGTTGGCCGCCTCCGCCTGGTCATGATCAACAATCGACCTGTTGATGAACTCCCTCAACAGAGCCGCGTCGCCTTGACGAGCCAAGGCCGCTGCCACCGACCTTGTCTCGGCCCACTGCGGCGACCAGCCGTCAACCGTCGCAGTCAGTGCACCTCTGCGACGCATTCCGTCGAACCAGTTCGCGGCATCCCATTCCCGGTCGTACGCGGAGAGGTACCAGACCTGTCGACGCAGGAGAGCCGCGTCCGGTCCAGCCCGCTCCGCGGCATCCGAAGCAGTCCGGAGATTGTGGAAGAAGCGTGCCCTCGACCCAGGGTCCAGAAGAGGCGACGACGAGACCGGCCCACGTCGCGCGGCCGGAAGCGTCGAGTAGGCAGCAACGGCGCCGGGGAGAACTCCGCTGACCGCCCAGCCGATCATGTGCGTCGTGTCTCGCGTGAGCACCCATCCCGCCAGCGGGTGCTCACGAACCCGAGCGCGGGTCGGTTCCGCCCTGAGAATCTCGCCCAGGAGGAGGTCTGCGTCCATCGCGACAGCGAGTATGTCCACCAGAGCCGACGGAGCACCGAGAAGGATCAGTCTTCGGCGCATCGCTACAAGGTTTCCGGCTTTGGTGGACGACAGCGGACGCCGTCCGGACTCCCACCCTTGGACGGTGCTCTTGTCCACTCCGAGCTCCTCCGCCAGCTCCTCCTGAGTCCGGGGAATCTGCTCGCGAATGACCTTGAAGAGATAGCCGGCGATCGCGCCCTCCAGCTCCCGCTCGGGCGAAGACCGACCCCCGGTCGGTGTTGTTCCTCGCCCTGCCTGAGATTGAGCAACCATCGGGGCTCCCCCTGGCCTGGATCGGCCGGGTAACTCGTACTGACGGCCCGTCGAAGCGATGCACTACGCGGCGTAGCGTCTCGGACACGGAGAGATTCCGCGCGTGGCTCGGAAATCGTAGACCTGATGCAGGAGTCTGCGACATCGATTGCTCGGATCCCTCCCGAACCCGGCACTCGAACATCTTGCCGAGCGGGCCAGTTTACAGAGGAGTTGCCATGCCACAGAGGTCGGTTGAGGCTCACGCGCCTCCTGCTGACGGACCGGCTCGCCTTCTGACCTCAGCCGAGATCCTGCTGCCCTACCTGCCGGAATCGGCGGGGCAGGCTCGCCGGTTCCTCCGGGAGACCCTGACGGAATGGGCACTGGACCAGCTGCTCGACACGGCCGAGCTGGTCGCGAGCGAGCTGGTCGCCAATGCCGCGAAGACCGGATGCCGGCAGCAGATGGCGGTCACCGTCCGAGTCATCTCGCGGACGACCGTGCGGATCTCGGTTCGGGACGGCTCGTGTGCCCTGCCGGTACTGATCCAGGCCGCTCCGGACGAGGAGTGCCACCGCGGCCTGACCCTGGTGAACCGCCTGACCCGGGGCAGATGGGGCGTGAGCGTCGAGGCACTCGGAAAGGTCGTGCACGCCGACCTTTCGATCCCCCGATGAACCGCCCGTCGACGGACGACGATCGCTGTTCCGAGGGCGGCTCGCCTTCCGGCGACGATCCCGTTCGGGTCTGGGCCGCCTACGGGGTGTCGGTCGCGGCCGCACTCCACGTCGTCGCCGGTGCCCTGGTGCTGATCGACCGCGCCCGCTGAAGCCGGACCGCTCTCCCCTCGCACAGAAAGGAGCACCGCCATGCCCGCGCCCGAACCGAAGCCACCCCGACCGAAGCCGGCGAATCCGCCCACGCCGCGCCCTCCGGACCGGTAGCCACAACCCGATCACCACCACAACACGAGGAGGACCCATGGCCTGGGGAACCGACAAGGACAGCGGCGGGAAGCACGGGGGCAAGAAGGACCCCGGCACGGACAAGCCGTCCCCCGACGGCGCGCGGCCCGCACCCGAGCCGAAGCACCGGAAGGACGACGACAAGAAGTGACGGACTCCCCTCACCACCCGGAGCAGGCCGCCGCCCGCGGCCTGCTCCGGGCCGCCGGCGAAGCGCTCGGCGGCCCCGTCCCCCGCGAGTGGCAGGAAGCGATCACGGCAGTCCCCCGCCACCGCTTCCTCCCGGAGCGGGTCTGGTTGGACGACGGCCGAGGCGGCTACGTGCCGTGCGACCTCCGGACCGACCACGACCGCTGGTTCGATGCCGCCTGCGCGGACGTGCCGATCGTCACCCAGGTCAACGACGGCGCCGAACCGCCCGACCCCACCGAGGCCTGGCCCTCCTCCTCGGCCTCCGCCCCCTCGATCGTCGTCCGGATGCTCCGCGACCTCGATGTCCGCCCCGGCATGCACGTCCTGGAGATCGGCACCGGTACCGGTTGGAACGCCGCGCTCCTCGCCCACCGCCTCGGCCCCGGAGGCGTCACCTCGATCGAGATCGACCCCCGGGTCGCCCGGCAGGCGCAGACCTCCCTGAACGCGGCCGGCCTGACCGTCAACGTGATCTGCGGGGACGGCTCCCTCGGCCGGCACCGTCGACTGCCGTACGACCGGATCATCTCGACCTGCTCGGTCCGACGGGTCCCGTGGGCGTGGATCGAACAGACCAGGCCGGGCGGCATCGTCCTCACTCCCTGGGACAACCCCATGCTCTGCTGGGGTCTTCTCAGGCTCACCGTCGAACGGGGCCGTGCGCAGGGCCGGTTCGCCCCGCACTCGGCATTCATGCTGATGCGCACCCAGCGGCAGGATCTGCGGATCTTCCGCGACGTCGTCCGCGACGAGCACGTCCCCGAAGAACGCCGGACCGTGCTGTCCCCGTGGCGGGTCACGGGAGACGAGTGGGAGGCCCGCTTCGCGCTCGGGCTGCGGCTGGGGACCGTGTGGACCGCCTGGGACGAGGACGGCGCCCGGCTGTGGGTGGCGACCACCGACGCCCGTTCCTGGGCCGCCGTCGAGGACGGCACCGCGTGGCAGTACGGCCCCCGCCGGCTCTGGGACGAGGTCGAGGAGGCCCACCGCTGGTGGCTCGACAACGGCCGGCCGTCCCCCGGCCGGTTCGGCCTGACGGTCACGGCGGAGCGGCAGTGGGCCTGGCTGGACGGGCCCGACCGTCGTGTGCTCAGGCGTTGACGGCCGGGCGCTCCGTCGTGGCGATGGTGGCGGAGCCGACCACGCGGGTGCCGTCGTAGAGCACGACCGCCTGGCCCGGGGCGATGCCGCGGGCCGGGGTGTCGAGGCGGACGCGGAGTTCGCCGTCGGCGACCGAGGCGGCGACCGGGACCTCCTCGCCGTGGGCGCGCAGCTGGGCGGTGTAGCGCCCCTCGGCGGGTGCCTCGTCGCCGCACCAGCGCGGACGGATCGCGGTCAGCGCGGTGACGTCCAGGCCCTCGACCGGGCCGACGGTGACGGTGTTGTTCACCGGCGAGATGTCGAGGACGTAGCGCGGCTTGCCGTCCGCGGCCGGGCGGCCGATCCGCAGGCCCTTGCGCTGGCCGATGGTGAAGCCGTACGCGCCGTCGTGCTCGCCGAGCTTGGTGCCGTCGGCGTCGAGGATGTCGCCGGTCGCGGTGCCGAGGTGCCGGGCGAGGAAGCCCTGGGTGTCGCCGTCCGCGATGAAGCAGATGTCGTGGCTGTCGGGCTTCTTGGCGACGGCCAGGCCGCGCCGTTCGGCCTCCTCGCGGATGACGTCCTTGGTGGTGTCGCCGAGCGGGAAGAGCGAGTGGGCGAGCTGGTCGGCGTCGAGCACGCCGAGCACGTAGGACTGGTCCTTGGCGCCGTCCACCGCGCGGTGCAGCTCGCGGCGGCCGTCCGGCAGGTCGACGATCCGGGCGTAGTGGCCGGTGCAGACGGCGTCGAAGCCGAGCGCGACCGCCTTGTCCAGCAGCGCGGCGAACTTGATCTTCTCGTTGCAGCGCAGGCAGGGGTTGGGGGTGCGCCCGGCCGCGTACTCGGCGACGAAGTCGTCGATCACGTCCTCGCGGAACCGCTCGGCGAGGTCCCAGACGTAGAACGGGATGCCGATCACGTCGGCGGCCCGGCGGGCGTCCCGGGAGTCCTCGATGGTGCAGCAGCCGCGGGCGCCGGTACGGAAGGACTGCGGGTTGCTGGAGAGCGCCAGGTGCACGCCGGTCACCTCGTGTCCGGCCTCGGCGGCGCGGGCCGCGGCGACGGCGGAGTCCACCCCGCCGGACATCGCCGCGAGCACGCGCAGGCGGCCGGTGGGGGACGGAGCGGTCGGAGCACCCGGGAAGTCAGTCATGATGAGTCCAAGCGTACGTGGTGCCGTCCGGCATTCCGCCGGGGCTTTCCTCAGCGCCGGACGGCCGCGAGACCGGCGCTGCGGGCGCGGTGGACGGCCGGGCCGATGGCCCCGGTGAGGGCGGCGACGTCCTCCCGGGTGGAGGTGTGGCCGAGCGAGAAGCGGAGCGAGGCCCGGGCGAGCAGCGGGTCGACGCCCATCGCCAGCAGGACGTGGCTGGGCTGCGGGACGCCGGCCGAGCAGGCCGAGCCGGTGGAGCACTCGATGCCCTGGGCGTCGAGCAGCATCAGCAGTGCGTCGCCCTCGCAGCCGGGGAAGGAGAAGTGCGCGTTGGCGGGCAGCCGTCCGTCCGCCGCCGGGTCGCCGTTGAGCACCGCGTCCGGGACCCCGGCCAGCACCTCGGCGACCAGGTCGTCCCGCAGTGCGCCGAGCGTGCCGGCGTGCTCGGCGCGGCGTTCGACGGCGATCGCCGCGGCGGCCGCGAAGCCGGCGGCGGCGGGTGCGTCGAGGGTGCCGGAGCGGACGTCGCGTTCCTGGCCGCCGCCGTGCAGCAGCGGGACGGGCGTCGCGCCGCGGGAGAGCAGCAGGGCGCCGATGCCGAACGGTCCGCCGATCTTGTGGCCGGTGACGGTAAGCGCGGTGAGCCCCGAGTCCGCGAAGGACACCGGGACCTGACCGAGCGCCTGGACCGCGTCGGCGTGCATCGGGATGCCGTACTCGGCGGCCACGGCGGCGAGTTCGGCGACCGGCTGGACGGTGCCGACCTCGTTGTTGGCCCACATGACGGTGACGAGCGCGACCGAGGCCGGGTCGCGTTCGACCGCCTCGCGCAGCGCCGCCGGGTGCACCCGGCCGAGGCCGTCCACCGGCAGGTAGTCGACGGTGGCGCCCTCGTGCTCGGCGAGCCAGTGCACGGCGTCCAGCACCGCGTGGTGCTCGACGGGGCTGCAGAGCACCCGGGTGCGGGCCGGGTCGGCCCCCCGGCGGGCCCAGTACAGGCCCTTGACGGCCAGGTTGTCGGACTCGGTGCCGCCGGCGGTGAGGACGATCTCACTGGGCCGGGCGCCGAGCGAGTCGGCCAGCGACTCGCGGGACTCCTCGACGACGCGGCGGGCCCGGCGGCCGGCCGCGTGCAGGGAGGAGGCGTTGCCGACGACCCCCAGGTGCGCCGTCATCGCGGCGATCGCCTCGGGCAGCATCGGCGTGGTCGCCGCATGGTCCAGGTATGGCATAACCATCCGATTGTAGAGGGCCCCCGGTGTGCGGTCCGGCGGCCGATCCGCCCACCGTACCGATCCGGCCACCGACCGCCGCTCCCGGGCGGTCGGTGACCCGCCGTGCCCGGGCGGGCAGTCGGACGGGCGGGTCCGGCGGCGGGCGGAGGGGCGGACCCGGACGGCGGGGGTGCCGGGCGACCGGGGCCCGGTAGGGGGCACCCGCCTCGAACGGTTAGCCTGACGGCCACCGCAATGCGGCCGGACGGAACAGGACGGGGCGGAATGTCGCAGTCTGTCGATCGTGCGCTGACCCTGCTCGGGTCGCTCGGCGACGGCCCGGTCTCCCTCGAACAGGCCGCCACCTCGATCGGGGTGCACAAGTCGACCGCGCTGCGGCTGCTGCGCACGCTGGAGGAGCACGGCTTCGTCCACCGGCAGTCCGACCGTCGCTACCGGCTGGGCGGCAAGGTGCTGTCGCTGGCGAACCGGGCCCTGGAGGAGATCGACGTCCGCCAGGTCGCCGCGCCGTACCTGGCGGCCCTCGCCGAGCGCTCCGGCTGCACCGTGCAGTTGGCGGTGCTGCAGGACGGCGAGGTGCTGTACCTGGACGAGTTGGCGGGCCGGTGGGACGGCGAGGCCGGGCGGCCGACCAGGATCGGGCGGCGCGCCCCGGCGGCCGGGACGGCGATCGGCCGGGTGCTGCTGGCCGGGCTGCCCGGGGACGGCCGGCCCGAGGCGGAGCTCTCCGCCGACCTGGCCGCGGTCCGCCACCGGGGCTGGGCCGCCGAGTCGGCCGAGCACCGGGAGGCGGTCACCTGCGTCGCCGCGCCGGTGGCCGGCAGCGACCGGCGGGCCGTGGCGGCCTGCGCGGTCTCGGCGCCGACCGACCGGGTGTCGCCCGCCGAGCTGGTGCGGCTGGTGCCGGAGCTGCTCTGCACGGTCGAGGCGATCTCGCTGGCGTACGGCGGTTCGCCTACTCCTCGCTGGTGCGAGAACCGTTGCGGTGCCAGGCCCGCGGTGCGCGCCAGCCGTACTTGAGGGCGAGCATCCGGAGCAGGAAGGCGGTCAGGGCGGCGGCGGTGCCGGTGAGGGCGGTCAGCCGGTCGAGGGCGATGAGCACGGCGACCAGCGCCGAGCCGACCAGGGCGGGCACGGCGTAGATCTCCCGGTCCCAGCGGAGCAGGGAGGGGATCTCCCCGGCGAGCAGGTCGCGCATGACGCCGCCGCCCGCCGCGGTCACCATGCCGAGCGCGACGGCCGCGACGGCTCCGAGCCCGTAGTCGTGCGCCTTGGCGGTCCCGGTGACGCAGAACAGGCCGAGGCCGAGCGCGTCGAGGGTCTGCACGGCGCGGTTGATCCGTTCGACCTCGGGGTGCAGGAAGAAGACGACCAGCCCGGCGGCCAGCGGGGTGACGAAGTAGCCGAGGTTGCTGAAGGCGGCGACCGGGGTGGCGCCGATCACGAGGTCGCGCATCACCCCGCCGCCCAGTGCGGTGACCTCGGCCAGCACACAGATGCCGAAGATGTCCATGTTCTTGCGGACGGCGAGCAGCCCTCCGGAGAGGGCGAAGACGAAGATGCCGACGAGGTCCAGCGACTGCTGCACGTCGGAGGGGAAGATCTGCGAGGTCACCGGACCACTATGGACCCGATGGTCCGGACCTCCGCGCACCGTCCGTCCGGAGCCCGGAGCTCCGGACGGACGGTGCGGGACGGCCTGCGCCGTTCGACGGGCGGCCCGGGCCTCACCCGGAGACGGGCACCGGTCCGCCCGACGGGGCGGTCCCGGGGGCGGCCGCGGCGGCGGACCCGGGAGCGTTCTCGGGGAAGTGGCAGGCCACCTGGTGCCCGGACTCCAGCGCGACGAGCGGCGGCTCCTGGCTGGCGCAGACGTCCTGGGCCTTCCAGCAGCGGGTGCGGAACCGGCAGCCGCTGGGCGGGTTGATCGGGGACGGCACGTCGCCCTTGAGCAGGATCCGCTCACGCCCGGCCCGCTGCTTGCGGCGCGGGTCGGGCACCGGCACCGCGGACATCAGGGCGTTGGTGTAGGGGTGCATCGGGCGGCTGTAGAGCGAGTCCCGGTCGGCGATCTCGACGATCTTGCCGAGGTACATGACCGCGACCCGGTCGGAGACGTGCCGGACCACCGAGAGGTCGTGCGCGATGATCAGGTAGGTCAGGCCGAGTTCCTGCTGGAGGTCGTCCAGCAGGTTGACCACCTGCGCCTGGATGGAGACGTCCAGGGCGGAGACCGGTTCGTCCGCGACGATCATCTTGGGCCGCAGGGCGAGCGCCCGGGCGATGCCGATGCGCTGGCGCTGGCCGCCGGAGAACTCGTGCGGGTAGCGGTTGTAGTGCTCGGGGCTGAGTCCGCAGAGCTCCAGCAGGTCCTGGACGGCCTGCTTCACCCCGCCGGCCGGCTCGGCCTTCTGCAGCCGGAACGGCGCGCTGACGATGGTGCCGACGGTGTGCCGGGGGTTCAGCGAGGAGTACGGGTCCTGGAAGATCATCTGGATGTCACGGCGGAGCGGCCGCATCGCGCCGACGCCCAGGTGGGTGATGTCGGTGCCCTCGAACTCGATCGTCCCGCCGGTGGGTTCGTCGAGCCGGGTGACCAGCCGGCCCATCGTGGACTTGCCGCAGCCGGACTCGCCGACGACGCCCAGGGTCTCACCGGCGTTGACCGTGAAGTCGATGCCGTCGACCGCGCGGACGGCGCCGGTCTGGCGCCGCAGCAGGCCGCCGTGGATCGGGAAGTGCCGGGTCAGGCCGGCCACCCGGAGCAGCGGCTCCCGGTCGGGGGCGGGTGCGGGAGAAGGGATGGCCGCCGCCTGAGTGTCCGTCATCGGTTCTCTCCAGAGAGGTGGTACGGGGCGGGGCTCACAGTCGGGGCGCGATCTCTTCGGTGAAGATGCGGTGCCGGTCGGCGGTCGCGAGGTGGCAGGCGGCGTGGTGTCCGGCCGCGGCCTCGGTGAGCACCGGGACCTCGCCGGCCGAGCGCCCGCCGGTCAGCTCGGCGTACGGGCAGCGCGGGTGGAAGGCGCAGCCGGACGGCACGTTGATGAGGCTGGGCGGGGTGCCCCTGACCGGGACGAGCCGGTCCTGGAGCTCCCGGTCGAGGCGCGGCATCGAGCCCAACAGGCCCCAGGTGTAGGGGTGTTCGGGCGCGTCGAAGAGGGTCTCGGCCGGGCCGCGTTCGACGCACTTGCCGCCGTACATGACGAGGATGTCGTCGGCGAGCTCGGCGACCACCCCGAGGTCGTGGGTGATGATGATGACGGCGGAGCCGAACTCCTCCTGGAGGTCGCGGATGAGGTCCAGGATCTGCGCCTGGACGGTGACGTCCAGGGCGGTGGTGGGCTCGTCGGCGATCAGCAGCGAGGGGTCGTTGACCAGGGCCATGGCGATCATCGCGCGCTGGCGCATGCCGCCGGAGAACTGGTGCGGGTAGTCGTCGACCCGGCGGTCGGGCTGCGGGATGCCGACCCGGTCGAGCATCTCGACCGCGCGGGCCCGCGCCTGCCTCTTGGTGGCCCGCGGGTGGTGCACCCGGTAGGCCTCGACGATCTGCTGCCCGACCGTGTAGTACGGGTGCATCGCGGTGAGCGGGTCCTGGAAGATCATCGCCATCTGGCGGCCGCGCAGCTGGCGGACCCGGTCCGGGCCGGCCGCGACCAGTTCCTCGCCGTCCAGCCAGATCTCGCCGCCGATCCGGGCCCGCTTGGAGCGGTGCAGGCCCATGATGCCGAGCGAGGTGACGGACTTGCCGGAGCCGGACTCGCCGACGATGCCGAGGGTCCGCCCCTTGCTGAGGTCGAAGCTGACCCCGTCGACCGAGCGGACCAGGCCGTCGTCGGTGTCGAAGTGGATCCGCAGGTCCCGGACGGAGAGGAAGGCGTCCCCCGTCGGGGCGGACCCGGTCGGGGCGGCCTCGGGTGCCGCGGTCTTCTGGAGCTCGGTCACGACAGCCTCACCCGGGGGTCGACAAGGGCGTACAGGAGGTCAACCACGAGGTTGCACAGGACGATGAAGAACGCGGCGAGCAGGGTGACGCCGAGGATCTTCGGCAGGTCGTTGTCCTTGATCGCGGAGACCGCGAAGAAGCCGACGCCCTGGAGCGAGAAGACCTGCTCGGTGATGAGCGCGCCACCGAGGAGCAGGCCGAGGTCCATGCCGAAGATGGTGACGACCGGGGTGAGCGCGGCCCGCAGGCCGTGCCGGACGACCACCTTCCGCTCGGCCAGGCCCTTGGCCCGGGCGGTGCGGATGTAGTCCTCGCTCATCGTCTCCAGCATGCCCGCGCGGGTGAGCCGGGCGTAGAGCGCGGAGTACAGGAAGGCGAGGGAGATCCACGGCAGGATCAGGTTGCGCGCCCACATCAGCGGGTCGTCGGTGAAGTTGGTGTACTGGAGGTTGTCCAGGATCGGCCACTCGTAGCTGAAGAGCGTGAGCAGCAGCGCACCGGTGAAGAAGACCGGCAGCGAGACGCCCGCCAGGGCGACGCCCATGGAGAGCCGGTCGAAGATCGACTTGGGCTTGAGCGCGGAGATCACGCCGGTGGTGACGCCGGAGACGAGCCAGATGACGGCGGCGCCGATGGCCAGGGAGATGGTGACCGGGATGCGCTTGGTGAGCTCCGGCCAGACCTCCAGGTGGTTCTTGAACGAGTAGCCGAAGCACGGCACGTGGCAGGTGGCGGGGTCAGGGCCGAAGTTGTACTCGGCACCGGCGACCAGCGCCTTCAGGAAGTTCCAGTACTGGGTGTACAGCGGCTGGTCGAAACCGAGGTTCTTCTTGACCGCCGCGATCGCCTCGGGGGACGGGTTCTTCCCGATGTACTGGGCGGCGAGCTGGTCGGTGGTCTCGCCGGCCAGACGCGGGAGCAGGAAGAAGATCGCGAAGGTGACCGCGCTGACCACCAGCAGCAGCACCGCGGCGGCCAGCGTCCTGCGGATGATGTAGGCAAACACAGTTGGGCGGCTCCGGCGGCCCGCCGCCGTCCGGGATCCTCCGGACGACGGCGGGCGCCGCTGCCTTCACCTGCCTTCAGGGATGCGGAGCCAGGCTCTTACTTGGTGGTGCCGATGTTCAGGTAGTCGTACTCACCCGAGAAGGCCGGCGTGGAGACGAGGTTGGTCGCGCTGTCCGGGCGGTACAGGAAGACCTTGAAGTAGGTCAGCGGGACGTAGACGGCCGCGTCCATGACCTTCTTGTCGATCTGGGCGTAGATCTTCTCGCGGGCCGCCTTGTCGGTGTTGACCGCGGCGTCGTCGATCAGCTTGTTGACCTCGGGGTCGTTCAGCTCGGCGAGGTTGCTGTTGCCGGAGGCCTTGATCGAGCGGCCGTCGACGATCTGCTGCAGGAAGCCGTAGCCGGTCGGCCAGTCGGAGCCCCACTGCATCATCATCAGGCCGACGTTCTTCTCCTTGTTGAACGCCGGGACACCGACGTGGTCGGAGAGGTACTTGCCCTGCGGGTACTGCTGGATCTCGGCGTTGATCCCGACCTTCTTCAGCGCGGCCTGGATCGAGGTCGCGGCGGCGATCTCCGGGCCGCGCTCGGTGCGCGCGGTGATGACGGTGTCGAAGCCGCCGGGCTTGCCGCAGGCCTTCAGGGCGTCCTTGGCCTTGGCCTCGTCGCCCTTGTTGTCCTTGGTCTGGTAGGTGTTGAAGTCCTCGTGACCCGGGATGTCCGGCGGCAGCACGGTGTTGGCGACCGCGCCGCGGATCGGGCCGCCGATCGCGGTCTGCACCGAGACCTTGTCGATGGCGTACTGGACGGCCTTGCGGCACTCGACGTTGTCGAACGGCGCGACCTTGGAGTTGATCGCGGTGTAGACCAGACGGCCGCCGTAGGCGTTGTCGGTGGAGGCCTTGAGCTTCGGGTCCTGGAGGATCTTCGCCTGGGTCTGCTGGTCGACGCCGGCGCCGACCAGGTCGACCTGGGCGTTCCCGGCGAGCAGGTCCTTGTCGATCGTGGACTGCTCGATGTTCATCTTGAGCACGATCTTGTCCGGCAGCTGCTTGCGGATCGGGTCGGTGCTCTTGTCCCAGTTGGTGTTCGGGACCAGGACCGCCTGCTTGCCGTCCTCGTAGCTCTCGAACTTGTAGGTGCCCGAGGAGATGACGTGCTTCACGTAGTTGGAGCCGGTGTCCTTGTCCTTCGGGACCGGCACCGTCTGCGGGGCGGAGACCAGGTAGTCGAAGTCCGCGAAGGCGTGCTTCAGGTGGAAGACGATGGTCTGGTCGTCCGGCGTCTCGATGGACTTGAGGTCGCCTTCCTTGTCCTTGTACGGACCCTGGTACGGCGTCTCGTTGTCGACCAGCATCTCCTTGAAGTACGTCGGGCCGTTGGAGTTGACCTCCGGCGCGTAGTTGGAGCGCAGCACCGCGTACTTGACGTCCTTGGACGTGATCGGCGTGCCGTCCTCGTACTTCAGGCCCGCGCGCAGCTTGTACGTCCAGGACAGGCCGTCCGCGCTGGCCTGGCCGAGCGACTCGGCCAGGTCCGGGACGAGCTTCTGGCCGTCCGGCTGGAAGGTGGTGAGCGGACGCCCGTACAGGCGGGAGAAGTTGTAGATGTACGCGTAGTACGTGTTGCCCGGGTCCAGCGAGTCCGGCGTGCCACGCATCTCGTACGTGACGGTGCCGCCCTTCTTGTCCGAGGCGTTGACGATGCCCTTGGTGGCCGCGTCGGCGCCGGAGGCACCGCCGGCCGCGGAGCTACCGGTGGCGGTGGACTTGGCGTCGTCGCTCTTGGAGCTCGACGAACAGCCGGTGACGACCAGGACCGCGGCGGCAGCTGCGGCGGTCAGTGCGACGGTACGGGACCTGCGCATGGGTGGGATCAACCCCTTGAGGAAGTGGTGGCCGAACGGAGGGTCCTGACGCTGGGTCAGTTGCTCTTGGGATCGAGGGCGTCACGGAGCCCGTCGCCGAGCAGGTTGAAGGCGAGCACCGTCAGGAAGATCGCCATACCGGGGACCACCATGTACTGGGGGTCCACCTGGTAGTACTGGATCGCGTCGTTGAGCATCCCGCCCCAGGAGGCCTGGGGTGCCTGGATGCCGACGCCGAGGAAGCTGAGGCCCGCCTCGAAGAGGATGTTGGTCGGGATCAGCAGGGTCGAGTAGACCAGGATCGGACCGACCAGGTTCGGCAGGAGCTCCTTGAACAGGATGAACGGACCCCGCGCGCCGAGGCTGCGGGCCGCGTAGACGAACTCGCGCTCGCGCAGCGAGAGGGTCTGGCCGCGCACGATCCGGCCCATGTAGGGCCAGTTGAAGAAGCCGATCACGAAGATCAGCACGGCGATGTGCAGCGGGAGGCCGTGCAGGCCGAACGCGCCGCCCTGGAGCGAGGCGGAGATCGCGATGGCGAAGAGCAGCAGCGGGAAGGCGAGGAAGACGTCCATCACCCGGCTGATCAGGGTGTCCACCCACCCGCCGTAGTAGCCGGCCATCACGCCGAGCACGGTGCCGATGGTGTTGGACAGGAGGGTCGCGCCGAAGGCGACCAGCAGGGAGACCCAGGAGCCCTCGATGACGCGGGAGAGCAGGTCACGGCCCTGCAGGGGGTCGACACCGAGCGGGTGGTCCCAGCTCATCCCGCCCCAGTCGCCCAGCGGCAGGCCGCCGAGGTTGGCGTCCAGCAGGTCCTGGTTGAGCGCGTCGGGGTCGAGGCCGAAGACCGATTCGATCGGCTTGGCCAGCACGGCGAGCAGGATCAGCAGGATCACGACGACGCCGCCTGCGACGGCGGCCTTGTCCCGCTTGAAGCGGGTCCAGGCGATCCGGCCGAGCGAGCGGCCCTCGATCTTGTTGGCCGGGCTCGCGGCGGCTGCTGCCTCCGGAGCGTTGCCGGCGGTCTTGACGGGTGCGGTCATGGTCAGTTCGGTCCCCTCGCCGACGGTGGCCGGCCCACGGGTGCCGGACGCCGGGATCGGCGGTACGGCTGGTGCGGACGTGCGGGCATGCGGAGTGCGGTGTTCCCAGCGGTACGGCGTGCTCAGTACTGCTGCCACGCGGCATGGGCATCACGTGGATATTGCGGTCCGTCAGCGCGTTCGCCTTTGTGAGGCGCCAACCACGCGCGGCGGCTGTTGCAGAACTCTCTGCCATCCGAACTGGCTTGCGCCAGCCCTGACAACCGACAGATGCCCAACTGTGATCTGCGCCCATGCACCTCCCTGATCCCCGGTATATCCCTCTTCACACAGCTGTAACAGCCATGTCAAGATGATGGCCACCGACTTCGGGAAGTTCGTCCGGAAAACGTCGGAACCGGCCTGACTTGTCGTCAGACCGGTTCCGGAAAAGGAACGTTGCTATTGCGTTTGTCGGCTCAGCGCCCGGGGTAGCCGGGCCACGGCTGCTGGGGCGGCTGCTGCTGCCCCGGCCAGCCCGGCGCGGGCGGGTGCGTGCCGTAGCCGTAGCCGGGCCCCTGCTGCGAGGCGTAGGGCGGCGGCGGCACCGGCGGGTACGGCCCCTGCGGGCGGCCCGTCCCGGCCGCCTCCCGGTCGTAGAACGGGCGCGCGTTGGCCCGCATCCAGAGCGCCACCGGGTCGAACTCGTCCGCCATCGCCACCGTCGAGACGGCCAGGCCCTCCGGCGCGACCGCGATCGCCCGCTGCATCAGCGCCCGCACGGCCTCCACCGTGGGCGGCGAACTCTCGTACAGCTCAAGGCCGATGGCCAGGTACGGCTCGCCCACCGTCGGGCGCACCCAGGCCCGGCGCAGCGCCCGCACCGCCCGCACCTCGACCGCCTGGCGCTCCAGCAGCGCGAAGAACTGCTGCGCCGGCACCTGCGGCTCGCTCAGCTTCAACGGACCGGCCGGCAGCCGGTTCAGCCCCGCCGCGACCCGGCGCAGGTCCGCCCAGGGCACCCCGACACCGCCACCCGGCGCGTGCGGGTTCAGCCAGAGCCCCCAGCGGGTCCGGAACAGCGAGGCGGCGATCTCCCGGCCGGAGATCACCTCGTGCGCCCGGGCCCAGCCGGACGCCGTCAACTGCTCGGGCGAGGTCACGGCCGGCGCGTAGCCGTGGCCGCTGATCTCCATGTTCCCGTACTGGGCGTCCGCGCTGCCCGGCGTACCGTGCCAGAGGAGCATCCAGACCTGCCCCTCGGCCAGCGCGTGCAGCAGCGTCTCGTACGCCTCGTAGCGCTCCGGCGCCACCTCGCGCAGGGCGCGCTCCAGCGCGCCCTGATCCGGACGTCCGGTGGGTGCCTGGCCCCAGGGCCCCGGTGCACCGCCCGCTACCGCTCCCGCACTCATGCGCCCACCTCGCTGCGCCTCTTCGTTCCTCGTCTGCCACCGGCGGCCCCGCGGCCGCCAGGACGCACCCTATGGGGCGCCGCCGACCACCGCCACGCCGACGTGCCAGGGTGCGCACCGCTCCCCCGCCCGACCGCGGCCGGGGGCCGGATCAACCCCGTACGTAGAAAGGGGCGACCCGGTTCAGCATCCAGTCGACCACCGGGTCGTCCGCGAGGTCGAGCAGTACGAGGTGGACGCCGCCGGGCAGCGGCGCGGTTCCCAGCGCGCGCCCCAGCGCCTCGTTGACCGCCCCCGGGTCGGCCGGGGCCGACGGATCGAGCTGGACGCCCACGAACATCACGGTGGGCTCGCCCTCCACACTGGCCAGTGCCCGCCGTGCGGTCAACACCCCCGGCAGGGCGAACAGCTCGTTCCGGCAGGCGGCCAGGAACGGCTCCGGGTCCTCGCCCGGCACCGGCTCGCGCAGCGCCACCCGGCCGCCGGACGGCGCGTCCCCGGCCTCCCAGCGGTCCTCGCGCGGCCCGCGGCGCAGTTCGGCCACGCCCTCCGGCGGCACCGGGATGCCCACCGCCGCCTCCGGGTTGACCGCGACCCCCACGCCCAGCGGCAGGCCCCGGGCGAACTCCCACATCGGCGCGACCGCGAAGGCCATCCCCGGCGCCTGCTGGACGAACACCTCCTGCGAGGAGAACACCGGCACGTACGGGTCGCCGGCCAGCTCGACGACCGGGAGGTCCAGCGACTGCCCCTGCGGGTCGCCGCCGGCCGGCAGCGGGATCCACACCTGGCTGCGGGCCAGCACCTCGATCACCCGGGGGGTCGCCCCCGGATCACCGAGCGCGGCGGTGAGCACCTGCTCCAGCTCGTTGGCCGGCCATCCGCCGCCCGGCGGCACCGGCTCCTGGCCGCCCCACCCCTGCTGCTGCTCCACCGGGTTCCCCATGCGCCGCTGTACCGCCCTCCGCTCGCCGACGCCCGCAGCCTAGCGGGCACCGCCCCGGCCCTGCTCCGGAGCGCCCCGGCGCCGGGCTCCCCGGTGGCCGGATCCCCCGGCCCGGCCCCTCCCCCTCTCCCCTCATCCGGGCGGACGTGCCATGATGTCCGCGTCTCGGGTGTATTCCCACCGAGGCCCCTAACTCCATACCGGCCGCTCGAACCCGCGCGGGAGAGTCCGGAGTGCCCCGTCTGGTGGCACAGCCGGCGCCGAAGGAGCAAGTCCTCCCCGGAATCTCTCAGGCACCCCTACCGCACGGGTTAGGCACATCTGGAAAGCGGCGCACGGCCCTGCCGTACGCCCACCCACGGTGCAAGCCGCCATGCTGTTCCCGTAGGACAGCGCGCGGTGAAGCTCTCAGGTTCGACGACAGATGGGGAGGCCCAGCCGCCGCATGCCCGCGCGCAGGGTCGGTCCCGAGCAGGGCCGGCTCCGGCGCGTGCACCCCTGAGTGCCCCGACCGAGGAGTTCCTGGCCATGTCCCTCCGCCTGACCGCGCTCGACGCGCTGCACCGCGCCCTCGGCGCGACCATGACCGACTTCGCCGGCTGGGACATGCCGCTGCGCTACGGGAGCGAGCGCGAGGAGCACCTCGCCGTCCGCACCAGGGCCGGCCTCTTCGACCTCTCCCACATGGGCGAGATCACCGTCACCGGCCCGCAGGCCGGCGAGATGCTGGACCACGCGCTGGTCGGCTTCGTCTCCGCGCTCGGCGTGCTGCGCGCCCGCTACACCATGATCTGTGCCGAGGACGGCGGCATCCTGGACGACCTGATCGTCTACCGCCTGCGCGAGGACGCGTTCCTGGTCGTCGCCAACGCCTCCAACGCCCAGCTGGTGCTGGACGAGCTGATCGCCCGCGCCAAGGGCTTCGACGCCGTCGTCACCGACGACCGCGACACCTACGCGCTGATCGCCGTGCAGGGCCCGGAGGCCACCGGCATCCTGGCCGACACCACCGACGCCGACCTGCCCGGCCTGAAGTACTACGCGATCCTCCCGGCCCAGGTGGCCGGCCGCGACGTGCTGCTCGCCCGCACCGGCTACACCGGTGAGGACGGCTTCGAGATCTTCTGCCACCCGGGCGACGCCGAGCAGATCTGGCAGTCGCTGACCGCGGCCGGCGCCGACCGCGGCCTGGTCCCGTGCGGTCTCTCCTGCCGCGACACGCTGCGCCTGGAGGCCGGCATGCCGCTGTACGGCCACGAGCTGTCCACCGAGCTGACCCCGTTCGACGCCGGCCTGGGCCGGGTCGTCCGCTTCGACAAGACCACCAACGAGGGCGCGTTCATCGGCCGCAAGGCGCTGGAGAAGGCCGCCGCCGCGGCCGAGGCCAACCCGCCGCGGGTGCTGGTCGGCCTGGTCTCCGAGGGCAAGCGCGTCCCGCGCGCCGAGTACAGCGTGGTCTCCGCCGACGGCGAGCCGATCGGCCGGATCACCTCCGGCGCCCCCTCCCCCACCCTGGGCAAGCCGATCGCGATCGCCTACGTGGACGCGGCGCACGCCGCCCCCGGCACCACCGTCGCGGTGGACGTGCGCGGCAAGCACGAGCCCGTCCAGGTCGTGGCGCTGCCGTTCTACAAGCGCGCCCGCTGACCCCTTCCCCTTCCCGAGGCATGCCCGCCCACCGGGCCGCTTCGTCGTACCCGCTTCCCATCCTGGAGAATGACGTCATGAGCAACCCCCAGCACCTGCAGTACACCAAGGAGCACGAGTGGCTGACCGTCGCCGAGGACGGCGTCTCCACGGTCGGCATCACCAAGCACGCGGCCGACGCCCTCGGTGACATCGTCTACGTGCAGCTGCCCGAGGTCGGCGACACCGTGACCGCCGGTGAGACCTGCGGTGAGCTGGAGTCCACCAAGTCGGTGAGCGACCTCTACTCGCCGGTGACCGGCGAGATCACCGAGGTCAACCAGGCCGTCCTGGACGACAACGCCCTGGTGAACGGCGAGCCCTTCGACGGCGGCTGGCTGTTCAAGGTGCGCGTCGAGTCCACCGACGAGCTGCTGAGCGCGGACGAGTACACCGCGCTCACCAACCCCTCGGCCTGAGCCACCCGTCGGGGCGGGCCGCCGCGCGGCCGCCCCCCCCCCCCCCCCCGCGCGACACCACCCCTGCCCCGGCCCCCCCCCCGCGCCGGGGCCCCCCCCGGGGGCGCCGTGTACGA
>NZ_JBHXDN010000029.1:52423-56579 GCF_042726075.1 Kitasatospora sp. NPDC127035
TTCTTTTGTTTATAATAGACTGGTCCACGGCCGTGGTGCTGCGGGCGTAGGTTTACCCCGCGCACACCACCCCCGCGGCCTGCCCCCCCCGGGGGGGGGGGCCGCCGCGGGGCGGCCCGCCCCGCGCCCACCGGCTTCGCCCTCCCGTCGCCCGTCGCCGCCCCCGCGGGGGCGCCGCGCGCGGCTCTCCTTCTCTCCTCCCGGGAAGACCCCACCATGACGGTTCTGAACCAGTCCCTGCACGCCCTCGACCCGGAGATCGCCGCCGCGGTCGACGCCGAGCTGCACCGCCAGCAGACCACCCTGGAGATGATCGCCTCCGAGAACTTCGCCCCGGTGGCGGTCATGGAGGCCCAGGGTTCGGTCCTGACCAACAAGTACGCCGAGGGCTACCCCGGCCGCCGCTACTACGGTGGCTGCGAGCACGTCGACGTGGTCGAGCAGATCGCGATCGACCGGATCAAGGCCCTGTTCGGCGCCGAGCACGCCAACGTCCAGCCGCACTCCGGCGCGCAGGCCAACGCCGCCGCGATGTTCGCGCTGATCCAGCCGGGCGACACCATCCTGGGTCTGTCCCTGGCCCACGGCGGTCACCTGACCCACGGCATGAAGATCAACTTCTCCGGCAAGCTCTACAACGTGGCCGCCTACCACGTCGACGACAAGACCGGCCGGGTCGACATGGCCGAGGTCGAGCGCCTCGCCAAGGAGCACCAGCCGAAGCTGATCATCGCCGGCTGGTCCGCCTACCCGCGCCAGCTCGACTTCGCCGCGTTCCGCCGGGTCGCCGACGAGGTCGGCGCGCTGCTCATGGTCGACATGGCGCACTTCGCCGGCCTGGTCGCCGCCGGTCTGCACCCCAACCCGGTGCCGTACGCAGACGTGGTCACCACCACCACCCACAAGACCCTGGGCGGCCCGCGCGGCGGCGTCATCCTCTCCAAGGCCGAGTGGGCCAAGAAGATCAACTCCGCGGTCTTCCCCGGCCAGCAGGGCGGCCCGCTGGAGCACGTCATCGCCGGCAAGGCCGTCGCCTTCAAGGTCGCCGCCTCGGAGGAGTTCAAGGAGCGCCAGCAGCGCACCCTCGACGGCGCCAGGATCCTCGCCGAGCGCCTGCTCCGGGACGACGTCGCCGAGGCCGGTGCGTCCGTGCTCTCCGGCGGCACCGAGGTCCACCTCGTCCTGGTCGACCTGCGCAACAGCCAGCTCGACGGCCAGCAGGCCGAGGACCGTCTGCACGAGGTCGGCATCACCGTCAACCGCAACGCCGTCCCGAACGACCCGCGCCCGCCGATGGTGACCTCCGGCCTGCGGATCGGCACCCCGGCTCTCGCCACCCGCGGCTTCCAGGCCGAGGACTTCCGCGAGGTCGCCGACATCATCGCCGAGGCCCTGAAGCCGGCCTACGACGAGACCGTCGCCGCCTCGCTGAAGGCCCGCGTCACCGCGCTGGCCGACAAGTACCCGCTCTACCCGAACCTGTAGTTCGGGTGCAGGTGACCGGCCTCACCCCGCCGGTCCACCAGGGATTCCGGGGCACCGCGCACACTGGAGAGTGCGCGCGGTGCCCCGTCCCGTGTCAGCACCCGCCCGCCTGCTCATCCCACGAGACCAGACAAGGACGTCCCTCCGTGGCCATCAGCGTCTTCGACCTCTTCTCCATCGGCATCGGCCCGTCCAGCTCCCACACCGTCGGCCCGATGCGCGCCGCCCGGATGTTCGCCCGCCGCCTGAAGTCGGAGGGCCTGCTGACCGAGGTGGCGGCCGTCCGCGCCGAGCTGTACGGGTCGCTCGGCGCGACCGGTCACGGCCACGGCACCCCGAAGGCCGTCCTGCTCGGCCTGGAGAACAACTCCCCCCGCACCGTCGACGTCGACCAGGCGGACCGGGACGTCGAGCGGATCAAGGCCGAGAAGCGGCTCAACCTGCTCGGCACCCACGCCATCGACTTCGACCCCGACAGCCAGCTGGTCCTGCACCGCCGCCGCTCGCTGCCCTACCACGCCAACGGCATGACCGTCTGGGCCTTCCGCGCGGACGGTTCCACCCTGCTGGAGAAGACCTACTACTCGGTCGGCGGCGGCTTCGTCGTCGACGAGGACGCGATCGGCGCGGAGCGGGTCAAGCCCGACGACACCGCGCTGAAGTACCCCTTCCGCACCGGCGACGAGCTGCTCCGGCTCAGCCGGGAGACCGGCCTGTCCATCTCCGGCCTGATGCTGGAGAACGAGAAGGCCTGGCGGACCGAGGAGGAGATCCGCTCCGGGCTGCTGGAGATCTGGCGCGTCATGCAGGAGTCCGTCCGGGCCGGCATGTCCCGCGAGGGGATACTCCCCGGCGGCCTCAAGGTCCGCCGGCGGGCCGCCTCCGGGGCCCGCGCGCTGCGCGCCGAGGGCATCGGCCCGGCCAACGCGATGGAGTGGGTGACGCTGTACGCGATGGCGGTCAACGAGGAGAACGCCTCCGGCCGCCGCGTCGTCACCGCCCCCACCAACGGTGCGGCCGGCATCATCCCCGCCGTCCTGCACTACTACCTGAACTTCATCCCGGGCGCCGACGAGGACGGCATCGTCCGCTTCCTGCTCGCGGCCGGCGCCATCGGCATGCTCTTCAAGGAGAACGCCTCCATCTCCGGCGCCGAGGTCGGCTGCCAGGGCGAGGTCGGCTCCGCCTGCTCGATGGCCGCGGGCGGCCTCGCCGAGGTCCTCGGCGGCTCCCCCGAGCAGGTCGAGAACGCCGCCGAGATCGGCATCGAGCACAACCTCGGGCTCACCTGCGACCCGGTCGGCGGCCTGGTCCAGATCCCCTGCATCGAGCGCAACGGCATGGCGTCGGTCAAGGCCGTCACCGCCGCCCGGATGGCACTGCGCGGCGACGGCCGCCACCACGTCTCCCTCGACAAGGCGATCAAGACCATGAAGGAGACCGGGGCCGACATGAAGATCAAGTACAAGGAGACCTCGCGCGGCGGCCTCGCCGTCAACGTCATCGAGTGCTGACGGCCGCCGGCGCCGGCCCCCGCCGGCCCTGAGGTCCCGGACGCTCCACGAGGCCCGGTGGCCCGGACCTGACCGGTCCGGGCCACCGGGCCTCGTCGTGCGCGCGGGTCCGCGCCGTGCGCTCAGCCCAGGTCGGCGGGCGCCGGCTCCGGGGCCCGGTCCCCCGCCGGAGCCGGGGCGGCCCGGCGGGCCAGGGCCGCGACGACGACCGCGGCGGCGGCGATCGCGGCGGCCCCGAGGAGGGTGCCGTGCAGGCCGGTGGTGACGGCGGTGCGGACGGCCTCCGCGGCCTGCGCCGGGAGGTGGTCCACGGCGGCGGGGGTCAGACCGTCGGCGGTCGGACCGGCGGCGTCCGCGCCGGGCCCGCCGGAGAGGGAGGACGACAGCCGGGCGGTGTAGACCGCACCGAGGGCGGCCATGCCCAGCGAGCCGCCGATCGTCCGGAACAGCATCACCGAGCCCATCGCGGCCCCCATGTCGCGCGGCGGCACCGCCGCCATGGTGGCCAGCAGGGTGCTCTGCATGACCAGCCCGATCCCGGCCCCGGCGACGACGGTGAGCGCCGAGGCGAGCAGTTGCGGGGTGTCCGTGCCGAGGGTGAGCAGCAGCAGGGTGCCGGCCAGCGCGACGGCGCTGCCGAGCAGCGGGTGGTGACGCCCGCTGCCGCCCCGGGCCGTCAGCCGGGCGGTGACGAGCTGGGCGCCGATCATCCCGAGCATCAGCGGCACCAGCAGCAGCCCGCCGGTGGTCGGGGAGGCGCCCTGGACGAACTGCAGGTACTGGGGCAGGTAGCCGACCAGGACGAGCATCAGCCCGCCGAGCAGGAAGCCGAGCACCAGGGCCTCGGTGACGGCGCGGTGGCGGAACAGCGCGGGCGGGATCAGCGGTTCGACGGCCCGCCGCTCGACCCGGACGAACCGGGCCAGCGCCACCACCGCGACCGCGGCGGCGCCGAGCACCTGCGGCGAGGTCCAGCCGTACGCGGTGCCGCCCCAGCTGCCGACCAGGGTGAGCGCCAGGACCCCGCCGGTCAGCAGGCCGACGCCGGCCCAGTCGATCCGCGCCCCGGTCCGGGGGGGGGGGGGGTCGCCGCCCCGGCCCCCACCCCCCCCCGCGGGCGGCGCCACAGCCCCCCGCCCCCGGCGAGCGAAAAAGCC
>NZ_JBHXDN010000029.1:56589-100354 GCF_042726075.1 Kitasatospora sp. NPDC127035
CGGGGGGGCCCCCCCCGCGCCCCCCCGGGGGCCCCCCCCGCCCCCCGCGGGACCGCCGCCCCCCGCGGCCCCCCCCCCCCCCCCCCCGGGGCGGGGGGGGGGGGCCCGCCCCCCCCCCCCCCCCCGCGACTGCGGCGAGGGCGAACACCCCGACCGGCACGTTGACGTAGAAGGCCCAGCGCCAGCTGAGGTGGTCGGTGAGGAACCCTCCGAGCAGGGGCCCGCCGACGAACGCGACCGGCATCAGCACACCGATCACCGACTGCACCCGCCCCCGCCCCTCGGCCGGCACCAGCACCCCGACGACCGCCAGCGCGCCGACCATCAGTCCGCCCGCGCCCACCCCCTGGAGGGCCCGGAAGGCGATCAGCTGCTCCATCGACCGGGCGAGCCCGACGAGCACCGAGCCGGCCAGGAACAGCACCACCGCCCCCTGGTACGCGCCCTTCCGCCCGTACAGGTCGCCGAGCTTGCCCCAGAGCGGGGTGGCGGCGGCGGAGGTGAGCAGGTACGCGGTCACCGCCCAGGAGAGATGGTCGAGCCCGCCGAGATCGCCCACCATCGTGGGCAGCGCGGTCGAGACGATCTGGCCGTCCAGCGCGCCGAGGAAGATCCCGAGCATCAGCCCGATCACTCCCAGCCAGGGAAACCGCTCCATGGTTCCGCCCCCTCTTCCTCGTCCTCGTCCCCTCCTCGTCCCGGCCCTCAGCCGGTGAACGGCCGGACGCGCTTGGCGTCGCGCAGCGCCTGGGCCCACCAGGTCAGCTGGTCGAGCAGGGTCTTGGCGGCGGCGTCGGCGGCCGGGTCGACGGCCTTGCCGTCGGTGTCGAACCGCTCCCAGGCGCCGTGGAAGCTGACGGTGTTGCGGATGGTCACGGCGTTCAACTCGGCCAGGACGACGCGCAGCGCCTCGACGGCGCGCAGGCCGCCGGAGATCCCGCCGTACGACACGAAGGCGACCGGCTTGGCGTGGAACTCGTGGTTGTGCCAGTCGAGGGCGTTCTTCAGCGGCGCGGGGTAGCTGTGGTTGTACTCGGGCGTGACGATCACGAAGGCGTCGGCGGCGGCCAGCCGGGGGGAGACGGCGGCGAGCAGTTCCTCCGTCCCGGGCGCGGCCGTGCCCCCGAAGTCCGGCAGCTCGGCGGGCAGCGGGGTTTCGAGCAGGTCGACGACGTCGACCTCCAGGTCGCCCCGGGCGTCGAGGTGCTCGCGCAGCCAGCCGGTGACGACCGGCGCGAAGCGTCCGCCCCGGGTGGAGCCGACGATGACGGCGACGCGGAGCTGTTCGACGGTGGTGGACGGGCTCGCGGACATGGGGATCCCCCTCGATGTGTACAACGTATCGCTGATGGATACAACGTACACATCGACGCGTACAACGTCTACTGCTGATACGTTGTACACATCGGCCGCCGTCACCCGGAGCCACCGACCCCCGGCCCCCGGCGGCCGACCCCACCGGAAGGAGCCGCCCATGACCCCGCCCGAGACCCCTCCCGAGGACGCCGCCGCGGAGCAGCCCCCCGCCTCACTCTGGGAACGCCTCGACCGCCCGGCCCCCACCCCCCGGAACGCGCTCACCCCGCACCGGATCGCCGCGGCCGCGATCGCCCTCGCCGACAGCGAGGGCCTGGACGCCGTCACCATGCGCCGCCTCGCCACCACACTGGGCGTCGCCCCGATGGCCGCCTACCGGTACGTCTCCGGCAAGGACGAACTCCTGGAGCTGATGGTCGACTCCGTCTACGCCGAGCTCCCCCTGGACCGCTCCGGCACGGACTGGCGCGCCACCATGCGCGCCCTCGCCCTCGCCCTCCGCGCGATGAACCTCGCCCACCCGTGGACCTCCCGGGCCGGCACCTTCGCCCTCACCCCGCACCAGCTCGCCGTCCCCGAGCACGCCTTCGCCGCCCTCGCCGAACACGGCCTGGACGCCGACACCACGATGGCCGTCTTCCGCACCGTGACCGACTACGTGCGCGGCTCGGTCGCCACCGAGGTCGCCCTGCAGACCCTGCAGCACGAGAAGGGCTGGCCGGACGGCGACGCGGCCCGCGCCGCCCTCGCCCCCCGGATGACCTGGCTGATGGCCACCGGCCGCTACCCCGCCTACCACCGCTACCTCGCCGAGGCCACCCGCAAGGACGACCGCGACTGGCAGTTCGAGACCGGCCTCGACTGCGTCCTGGACGGCGTCGCGGCCCGCCTCGGCATCTGACCCGCACGCCGGCCCGCTCAGCGCCGAGCCCGGGCCCGGACGGGGGGCCCGAGCCCGCTCCCGTCCGGGCCCGGTGGCCCCGAGGCCCCGTCTACCTCAGGATCGACCGGGGCACGTCGGTGGCCCGGGTGAACACCGAGACCGGGATCTGGGTGTCGCAGTACTTGTTGCCGGTCGAGACGACGCCGATCACCACGCCGTCCACGACGAGCGGCCCGCCGGAGTCGCCCTTGCAGATGCTGTCGGTCGTCCCGGGACCGGGCATGCCGCAGACCTTCAGCAGCGGCGAGGTCTCCGCGTCGGCGTACGGGAAGCAGTCGACCGGCGCCGCGAGCCTGAGCACCGCCTGCTTCAGGTGCGTGCCCGGCTGCCCGTCACCGGTGCGGCCGTAGCCGTACACGGTGGCCGTGCGGCCGTACCGGTAGAGCTTCTCGTCGCCCTTGCCCGCCACCCGGACCGTCCGCTGCCGGAGCGGCCGGTCGAGGGTGAGCACCGCCGAGTCGTGGGCCAGGGCGGAGGTGAAGCGGGGGTCGACCTTGAAGCTCTTCACCCTCCGCTCCTGGCCGCCGGTGCCGGTGAGGTCGGTCCGGCCCGCGATCACCCGCAGGGTGGTCGGGTCGTCGGCCTCGGTGACGCAGTGGCCGGCCGTGAGGACCTTGGTCGGGGCGATCAGGGCGCCGGTGCACCACTGCTGACCGTCGGCCGTCTCCAGGGCGATCACGAACGGGTGCGCCCTGGTCGTCGTGTCCGACCCGCCGTGGACGGCGGCGGCGGGCGTGGCGGCCACCGCCAGGAGCCCGGCGGCGGCCAGCAGGACGGCGAGCGGGCGCCGACCGGTGCGGGCGGGGGCGTCGGTGCGGTGGGGGGTGGCGGTGCGGTGCGGGCGGCGGTTCGGGATGCGCATGCGGGGTGCTCCTCTTTCGTTCGGGTTCACGGGGTGGGACGCCGGGCGGTTCGCCCGGGTCGGTTCGCTTCGGCGGGGCGGCGTCGCCGCCCGCCCGGTCACTGCCGGAGGGCCTCGGCCTCGGTCGACCGCCACAGGCCGGACGAGGGGGCGTGGACGAAGGACGTGGTGCGGACGGTCACCGTGGCGCCGTCGTCGAGCGCGACGGTGAGCGCCGTCGAGGTGGCGCCGCTGCCCGGGGCGCCCTCACCGACCAGCGTGACCGCTTCGTATCCCGCCTGTCCGGGCATCAGGACATTCGGCCCGCCGCCGATGCCGCCGGGAACGGCGGCCTTGATCCCGCCCGCGAAGGTGACGACCCCGACCAGGCCCAGATCGCACGGGGCGGTCCCGGTGTTGCGGGCGGTGAGCAGCAGGCGCCCGGCCGGGCGGGAGACGGGCTTCGCCGTGACGGCGAGCTGCCCGGGCTTGCAGCTCGGTGCCCGGTCGGGCGCGGCTGCGGGGGTGGCGGGTCGGGCCGCCGGGGGCGCGGGTCGCGGCACGGCGGGTGCGGTCTTGCCCGGCGTGGAGGGGGACGGAAGGGGCGCGCCGCCCTGTGCGCCCGCCCCTCCACCGCCGGCCCCGGCGGGAGCAGCGGACACGGCGGGCACTGCGGGAGCAGCGGCCGACGCCGGAGGGGCGGGCGGGGCCGAGGCGGCCGGGGGCGCCGGGACGGCGGCCGGTGCGTCCACAGCTCCCGCCGTGGCCGTGGCGTTCGGCGTGACCGCGGAGTGCGGGGCGGTCGCCGCGGCGGTCGTCCCGCCGGCCGGTCGATCGCCGGAGCACCCGGTGAGGGCGACCGCGCCGAGGACGGCCAGGGTGCACGGGATCAGGATGCGGTGGACGGTCACGGGTGGGTCCTCTTCTCCGCCGGAGGGCGTCGACCGGTCGGGCGGATCCGCTCGGCCGGGGCGTCGGTCTGCCGCCGGACCGCAGACTCGCCCGGGTCCTGTCCCGGCCGCCAGAGCTTCCGGGCGATTCGGGACGCCGGAACGCCTACGGGTACCGTGAGCTGCGCGTTCGGCGGGGCCTGGAACGCCGTCACGGGACAAGGGGGGCACCGGATGAGTGTCGAGACGGAGCGGTTCGCGGAGCTGCTGAGGGAGCTGAAGGACCGTTCGGGGCGCAGCTACGGCACGCTCGCCGCCCGGCTGCACGTCAGCACCTCCACCCTGCACCGCTACTGCAACGGCGCGGCCGTACCCAACGAGTACGCGCCGGTGGAGCGGCTGGCCCGGGTCTGCGGGGCGAGCACCGACGAGCTCGTCGAGCTGCACCGCCGGTGGATCCTGGCGGACGCGTCCCGCCGCCGGGATCCCGTAGCCCCGGCCGCCCGGCCGGTGCCCGCGCCGGTGCCGCAGCCGCTGCCTGAACCGCAGCCGCAGCCCGAGCCGGAGACCGGGCAGGCGGCTCTGCCGGAGTCGCCGTCCGCGCCCGGGCCCGGCGGAGGCCCGCGGCCTCCGGCGATCCGACCGGCCTCCGCGCCGAGCAGCCAGGAGGCTCCGGTCCCGGACGAGCGGGCCCCGGACGAGCGGGCCCCGGACGAGCGGGCCGGGGACGAGAGGGCCGGGGACGAACCCCCACAGGAGCCCCGACGCCGCCGACGCGTCGCCCGGATCCTGCTGAGCGCAGCCGCCGTGGCCGTCGTGGCCGCGCTGGTCCCGGTGGTCGTCCTGTCCGGACGGTCCGGGACCCCTGCGGCGGGCCCCGGACCGTCGGCAGCCGCCGTCCCTCCGGCCGACCCGGCGGGGACGCCCCCGCCCACCACGGCCCCGCCGTCCACACCCGCGCCCGCGCAGACGCCCACGCCCACGCCGACGCCCACCGAGGACGACGCGCCGCCCTTCCACGTGAACGTGCTGACCGACAACTGGGGCAGCCCCTGCGGCCAGTGGTTCCTGTCCGCCCAGCCGCCCGGCACGACGCCCGCGCCGCCGGGAGGCCGGCGGACGGACTCCTGGGCAGCCTCCCAGCACGCCGTCCCCGGCGGGCACCTGCGGCTGCAGCTGACCGCGCAGGGTTCCGAGGACAAGCCCGTCGTCCTGCACGCCCTCTACGTGCAGGTGGTCGGCACCCGCCCGGCGCCCAGGTGGAACGCCTACACCATGGGCTCGGGCTGCGGCGGCGGCCTCACCCCGGCGGCCTTCGCCGTCGACCTGGACGCGGCCGCGCCCCGGCCCGTGCCCGTCCCGGCGACGGAGGGCAACACGAGGGGAAAGTCCTCCGACTTCCCGTTCCGGGTCTCGTCCACCGACCCGCAGGTGCTGAACGTCGACGCCTCGACGGCCGGCCAGGACGTCAGCTGGTACCTGGAGGTGGTGTGGAGCAGCGGCGACCGCCAGGGCACCCTCACCGTCAACGACCACGGCAAGCCCTTCCGCACGGTCGGCCTGCGCGGTGCCCCCGGCTACTTCTGGGCCGACGGCACCCGTGGCTGGACCCGCACGCCCACCGACGACTGAGCCCGCCGGGAGCAGAACGCCGGACGGGACCGGCCTGCCACCCCCCGTCCCCGCTCCCCCTCCGTTCCCTCCGCCCTCTTTGCTCCGTCAGCCGCCTCCGCTCCGTCAACCCCCTCCGCTCCGTCCGTGACTGTCGGACCTCCCTGGTTGAGTGCGGCCATGACCACCGGTGCACGACCGCTCCCCGCCATGCCGCTCGACGACTTCTGGGCGATCGTCGAGACCGCCGCCGCCCGGGCCTCGGCGGAGCGGCCGTTCGCCGGCCGGCTCGCCGCGCTGCTCGCCTCCCGGCCCCGCCCGGAGATCGCCGCGTTCGAGCGGCGGTTCGGCGAGCTGCACGGGGCGCTGTACCGGTGGGACGTGTGGGGCGCGGCCTACGTCATCGGCGGCGGCTGCTCCGACGACGCGTTCACGGACTTCCGCGCCGGGGTGATCTCGCTCGGCCGGGACTGGTACGAGCGCGTGCTCGCCTCCCCCGACAGCCTCGCCGGGCACCCGGTGGCGCGCGGCAGCGACCCGGAGGAGCTGGAGGAGCTGCTCTTCGACGAGGAGGCCAACTACGCGGCGCACCGCGCGTTCGAGCGGACCCCCGGCGAGGAGGACCGGGACGCGCTGACCGCCGGCGGACCGCCCTCCGGGCGCACCGCACCCGACATGGGCGAGGGGTTCGACTTCGACGACGAGGACGAGGTCGGCCGCAGGCTCCCCGGCCTGGCCGCACTGTTCCTGGCCTAGGGTCCGCCCTCGGACCGCCGCCGTCCGCCGTCCGCCCACCGGCCGTTCCCTGCGGCGATCGAACGATCGCCGGGAAGCGGCCTAACGGTGCGCGGGGCTGGGCAGGCTCGGTCGGACGTCGGGTCGACGACGGTCGCAGAACGAGCTGAGGAGCCGGCGATGGCCGCAGTGCACGAATCCGTACTCGACGCGATCGGCGGGACACCGCTGATCCGTCTCGCCCGACTCGGCGCCGGACTCGCCGCGCCGGTCTACGCGAAGGTCGAGTTCCTCGGCATCGGCGGCAGCGTCAAGGACCGCGCCGCGCTGTCCATGGTGCTGGCCGCCGAGCGGGAGGGCCTGCTGAAGCCCGGCGGGACGATCGTCGAGGCGACCTCCGGCAACACCGGCATCGGCCTGGCGCTCATCGGGCAACAGCGCGGGTACCGGGTGATCGTGGGGGTGGCCGACAAGGCCGCGCCGGAGAAGTCGGACATCCTGCGGGCGTACGGCGCGGAGGTGGTGCTCGCGCCGACCGTCCTGCCGCTGGAGGACCCGGCGCACCTGTTCAACGTCGTCCGGCGGCTCGCCGAGGAGATTCCCGGAGCCTGGTTCGCCAACCAGTACGACAACCCGGCGAATCCCGACGCCCATGTGCGGACCACCGGGCCGGAGGTCTGGGAGCAGACCGGCGGCCGGGTGACCCACTTCGTCGCGGGGGTCGGCACCGGCGGCACCATCACCGGTACCGGGGAGTACCTCAAGGAGGTCTCGGGCGGCGCGGTGACCGTCGTCGGCGCCGACCCCGAGTCCTCGGTCTACGGAGGCGGGGACGGCAGCCCGTACTTCGTCGAGAGCATCGGCCACTTCGTCCACCCCGCCACCGCCGAGGACCGCTGGCCGGAGGCCTACCGGCCGGACGTCGCGGACTCCTTCGAACGCGTCCCGGACCGCGAGTCGCTGCTGACGGTGCGCAGACTCGCCCGCGAGGAGGGCATCCTGGCCGGGCCGTCGTCCGGCACGGCGGTGGCGGCGGCCCTGCGGGTGGCGCGGCGGCTGGGCCCGGACGACCTGGTCGTGGTGCTGCTGCCGGACTCGGGCCGCTCGTACCTGTCCAAGGTGCACAGCGACGCGTGGATGCGGGAGTGGGGCTTCCTGGAGGAGCCGGACGGCCTGCGGCCGCTCCTGGCCGGTGCCGGGCCGCTGGTCACGGTCGACGCCGCGGCGACGGTCGGCGAGGCGGCGCGGGCGCTGCGCGCGGTGCCGGACGGCGTGGCCCCGGCCGTCCTGGCGCGGGCGACGCGCCCGTACGGGGTGAGCGTGATGGAGGTGGTCGGCTCGGTGTCCCGGGAGGTGCTGGCGGCGGCGCTCGCGGACGGCACCGCCAAGCCGGACGCCCCCTTGGGCGCACTGATCGGGCCTGCGCTGCCGACGGTGGGCGTCGGGCAGTCGGCGGCCGAGGCCCGCGCGGCGCTGGGGGAGGCGCATCCGGGCGTGCTGGTCCTGGTGGACGGCCGGGCGGCCGGGGTGCTGCCGAGGTCGGCCCTCGGCAGCGGATAGGACGGGCCCGGCGCGGACCGCCCGGTCGTGGCCGGGTCCCCGGTCAGCGGACGACGTCGAACACGTTCTTCTGCAGGCCGTTGGCGTAGACCTCGTGCTCGACCAGCTTCAGCTTCTGGACGTCCTTGTCGGTGGCGCTGAACAGCCGCTTCCCGGCGCCGAGCAGGAGCGGGAAGACCAGCAGGTGGTAGCGGTCGATCAGACCGGCGTCGGAGAGGCTCCGGGTCAGGGAGGCACTGCCGTGGATGATGATCGGTCCGCCCTCGGTCTCCTTGAGCGCGGCCACGTCGTCGACCGAGCGCAGGATCGTGGTCTCGCCCCAGCCGGTGACCAGGCCGTCCTCGGTGAGCGTGGTCGAGACGACGTACTTCGGCATCACCTTGTACTCGGCGAAGTCCGCCATGTCCGGCCACACCGCGCTGAACGCCTCGTAGCTGGTCCGGCCCAGCAGCATCGCGGCGGCCTCCTGCTGCTCCCGGCCCTTGATCTCGAAGGCGTCGGGGAGGAACTCGACGTCCTTGAAGGTCCAGCCGGAGTTCCGGTATCCGGGCTCGCCGCCCGGAGCCTCGACGACGCCGTCGAGCGAGATGAAGGCGGTGCTGATCAGGGTTCGCATCTGAAGGTCCTCGGTGACTCGTGTCCGCTTCCCGGCATGTCCGACCGGTGCGCCCCGACGGCGTCGGCGGCCGTCGGCTTACCGGTCATGATCTATGACTGCCGATCAGGGACGAAGTCATCGGTCCGCACGGTGTTTCTTCGCCGGGAGCCTTCGCCGGGAGTCTTCGCCGGATTCGCGGACCGGCGCAGGGCGGTCCGCCCGTACCGGCGTGCCGGCGTGCCGGCGTGCCGGACGCGCCCGGGCGCGTCCGGGCCGCCCTCAACCGGGAACCGGCGCACAGACGTTGATCGGCCCGCCGCCTAGACTGCCCGGAAGGGCGGACGGAGGGGGTGGGGCGGGGTGTCGACGGCACGGGACTGGGCGTTCTACCAAGGCGTCGACGGATCGGCGCCGGTGCAGAAGGAACTGCAGAAGGCCGATCTCGCCCCGCACGAGCGCGCCCGGCTGTTCGTCCTGCTGAACCGCGTCAAGGAGCGGCAGACGCTGCCGGGCGACGTCAAGGACCTGGGCGACGACCTGCTGGAGGTGCGCCTCACCGGCGATCACCGCACCTTCCGCCTGCTCTACGCGGAGGAGTCGGGGGGCCTCGTCCTGCTCGCCCTGTCGTTCTTCCAGAAGAAGTCCCAGAAGACCCCGTCGAACGAGCGCGGCACCGCCTCGAAACGACTCCGGGAGTGGCGGCGGAGGTCACCGAACGGATGAGTTCCCGGTTCTCGGTATCGGTTTTGGGCGATACTGTGGGAGCACTCGGAGGGGAGGCGGCCATGGCATCGACACTGCATGATCTTCTCGGCATCGACCCGGACGATCCCCGCACCGCAGCCGCGCTGGACGACGCGACGGCCTACGCCGAGCTGATCGAGACCCTGGTGGTGGCCCGCCGGAAGTGCGGGCTGACCCAGCGCGACGTGGCGGAGCTGATGGGCACCTCCCAGTCGACGGTCTCCGAGTTCGAGCGCGCCGGCGGCGACGCCCGCTACTCGACGCTCCAGCGCTACGCCCGGGCCGTCGGCGCCCGGCTCCACACGCTGGTCGACCACACCTCCGCCGACCTGACGCCGGTCTGGACGCCCGCGCCCGTCGAGGTGCGGGTGCAGGTCCGGGTGGCGACCCGCGAGGGCGCTCGACGACCCCGGACGACGGTCTGGACGGACGGCGACGCCCGGTCGGTGACCGTCTGATGACGCCGCCCGCCGCCCGCCGCCCGGTCCGGCGGTTCGGGAGCTTCCAGGAGCTCGCCGAGGCCGCCCAGCTGGACGACGTCGTCTTCCTGGAGGTGGGCGGGAGGCGACTGTTCGACCGGCCGGAGCCCCGGCCGGAGGAGGAGCTGCGCACCGCGCTGTCGGTCTGGCTCCGGCAGGGCGACGACGGCGCCACCCTGGAGGTGCGCTGCCGGCTGGAGCTGGCCGCCGCCCAGGCGGACTTCGTCGTCGACGCGGTGGCGGCGTTCTCGCTCGGCGGGCCGTTCGAGCTGGGGGCCGAGGCGCAGCAGTGGTTCGTCGACCAGATCGGCGTGACGGTGCTCTACCCGTACCTCCGGGAGTCGGTGCACAGCACGGCCGCCAAGCTGGGAATCGACACCCCGTTGCTCTCGGTGCGCAGCACGTGGCCGTCGGCACATCCCGCACACGCCGCACACACGGGTCACTCCGGCCGTGAATAGCTCCGATCGTGAATAATCTCAGGCGCCAGCGTGAACCTATGCAAATTCCCAAGGTGAACTAAGTTACAAACCTTGCAATCGAAGCCACTCGGTTTGCCCACATGCTGAGATCCGTGCGATAGTCGACATGTCCGACGGCGGGCGACGACAACTCGCCGCAGGCACACCGAGACCACGGCTGGCCCGACCTGGCGCAGCCGTCGCCCATCGCGCGGCACGCACCCCCTTGGCCGGCGCGATGACCTGCACGGGCCCCCAGCCACCGGACCACGGTGAATCGGGGGCCCTGCGTGTTTCCCGGGCCCGTTCGAGCCGCAGGGGCCGTTCGAGCCCCCGGTCCGTTCGAACCCCGGCCCTCAGTGCCGCTCGCGCACCTTCAGCTCGAACCAGACGCCCTTGCCGCGCGGCATCAGGTCGGCACCCCAGCGGTCCGCCAGGTCGTCGACCACCTTGAGTCCGCGCCCGCGCTCGTTGATCGGCAGCGGCTCGGCCAGGATCATGCACGGCAACGCCCGCGACGAGTCCCGCACCTCGACCCGGAGCCAGCCGGGTTTCCGCGACACCTGGAGTCCGATGGTGCGCCCGGCGGCATGCCGCACCGCGTTGGCCACCAGCTCGCTGGTCAGTAACTCGCCGACCTCCAGCTGCTGGTGCAGCTCCCAGGTCTCCAGCACCGAGAGCACCAGCCGGCGCGCCACCGGGCCGGACTCCGGCCGGGAAGGCAACCGCACCTCACCGGACGCCGACTGGTCGCACAGCCTGCCGACGTACATCCGCTCCAGCTCCTCCGAGCTGAGCCGCTCCAGGGCCGCCAGCGCGTCCTGGAAGCACGCCCACGACGCGTCAGCAATCAAGCTGGACGCGAGAAGTGATGACTGATCTGTTTCGCCCCAACCCGCCATGCGGTCCATCATTGCGGAACGCAAGCGGCCGCGTACGGACAATGACCAAACGATCACTACCCGCCGGGCATATGCCGCGAGCAACCCGGGTCCGGCGGACGTCAAGCCCGGGTTGCCGCGTACCGCCTCCTACCAGGCACTCCAGTCCAGGTTCCAGCCGCTGAGGCCGTTGTCCGGGGCGACCTGACCGCGCGAGGAATTCTTCACCGACACGACGTCCCCGATCAGCGAGCCGTCGTAGAACGTGCCCGCCGAGGTGCCCGCACCGCCGCCCTTGACGTCCTTCAGGCCCACGCAACCGTGGCTGACGTTGTCGGCGCCGAAGGCGTTGCTCCAGTAGTTCCCGTGCACGTACGTACCGGAGTCGGTGAGCCGCATGGAGTGCGGCACCTGCAGGTCGTAGGGGTCGCCGGTCATACCGGGCATGCTGCTGGACTGCATCCGCACCACGCCCTCCTTCGACATGACGACCATGGTGCCGTTCCAGGTCGGGTGCTCGGGCGAGCCGGAGGTGATGTCGACGACCGAGCTCTGACCGTCCTGGACCACCGTCATCCGGTGGGACTTGGCGTCAACCGTCGAGACGCGGGATCGCCCGATAGTGAAGGGCTCGTCCCGGTCGACGCCCCCGTAGACGCCCGCGGCGATCTCCACGCTCTTCAGCCGGTACTGGACCGTGACCTTGGTCCCCGGCGTCCAGTACTTCTCCGGGCGGAAGTCCAGCCGGCGGTTGCCGAACCAGTGGCCCTTCACCACGGTGCCGTTGTCGGTCTTGAAGGTGATGCCCTTCGCGACCGCCTCCTTGTTCTTGACGTCCTTGTCGAAGGTCACCGAGACGATCATGCCGACGCCGTAGGTGGCGTCGTCGACGATGTTGTCGCCGGCCTTCGCCTCGCGCTCCGGCGTCAACGTGCTGAAGCTGCTGTCCGCCGACGCGACCACGCCGCCGGCGTCCACCGCGAGCGCGCTGACCTGGTACGCGGTGCCGACCGCCAGCGGACCGGACGGGCTCCAGCTCGACCCGTCGGCGGCGATGACACCGGCCACCTCCTTGCCGGTCCGGTCGTTCACCTTCACGGTGGTGAGCCTCCCGCCGGCCACCGCGACCTTGAGCGCGCCGTCCGGGGCGACGTCCACGGACCCGCTCTTCGGCTGGACGTCCACCACCGCCTGCGAGACCTTCGGCGTGGCGCTCGGCGTCCCGGTGCCCGGCGCAGCCGCACCCGGCGTCCCCGTGCCCGCCGGGGCGGCCCCGGCGTCCGGACCGCCCGAGGCCGGAGCCGCCGCCGACGAGGCCCCCGCGGCCCCGCCGACACCCAGCTCGGCCCTGGCCGCGCTCCCGTTCCCCCCGCCGCCACAGGCGCTGGTCAGCACCAGCGCACCGCCGACCAGACCGGCGGCCACCGTCCTGCGTATCGACCTCACCGTCGCTCCCTCCCTCGGTCCCGCGCGCGCGACCCCGCCCCGGTGCCGGGGTGTCGGGGGACCCGACAGATACACGCGGCAGCCACCGGAAAGGTTGCGCCGTTCGGGGGGCGATCGGCCCGGAAAACACGACCGGCCCGACCCCAACGAGTGAGGATCGGGCCGGTCGGTTGCCGAACCGGGACTGCACCGGTCTACCGGCGGGTAGGAGCTACCAGTTGGGCCAGAGGATGTTCCAGCCGCTCAGCCCGTTGTCGGGGGCGACGGTCTTCTCCTTGGAGTTCTTCACGGTGATGACGTCACCGATGATCGAGTCGTTGAAGAACTTGCCGGCCACCGAGGTGTCGCTGCCGCCCTTCTCGTCCTGCATCGAGATGCAGCCGTGACTGGCGTTGCTCTTCCCGAACGGGTTGGCCCAGTAGTTGCCGTGCACGAAGGTGCCGGAGGTGGTCAGCCGCATCGCGTGCGGCACGTCCGGGATGTCGTACTCGCCGCCGAGACCGACGGTCTGCGAGTTCATCCGGGTGACCTTCTCCTTGCTGGAGACCACCATGGTGCCGTTCCAGGACGGGTTCTTCTCGTCCCCGAGGGTCACCGGCACGGTGTGGCTCACGCCGTCCCGGGTCACCGTCATCTGGTGCGAGGCCGAGTCCGCCACGGAGACCTGCGCGCGGCCGATGACGAACGGCTCGTCCTTCTCGACGTCGCCGTAGACGCCGGGGGCCACCTCGACGTTCTTCAGCCGGTACTTGATGGTCACCTTGGTGCCCGGCGTCCAGTACTTCTCGGGGCGGAAGTCCACCCGGCGGCTGCCGAACCAGTGGCCCTTCACCTCGGTGCCGTTGTTGGTCTCGAAGGAGATGCCCTTGAGGACCTCGGCCTTGTTCTTGATGTCCTTGTTGAAGACCACCGAGACGATCATGCCGACGCCGTAGGTGGCGTTGTCGGCGATGTTGTCGTTGGTGGAGACCTTCTTGTCCGGCGTCAGTGTGGTGAACGAGGTGGTGGACGCGGCCACCAGGCCCTCGGCGTCCGCGGCCTGCGCGTTCACCTTGTACGCCATGCCGACGGCCAGCGCGCCGGCCGGCTTCCAGCCCAGGCCGTCCGGGGTGATGGCGCCCGCGACGGGCTTGCCCTCCTTGTCGGTCACCTCGACCGTGGTGAGCTTGCCGTTGGCCACCGACACCTGGAGCGCGTTGGTCGGCGCGACGTCCTGGGCGCCGTCCTTGGGCTCGACGGTCAGCACCGCCGTCGAGGTCTTCGGCGCCGTCGAGGTCTGCGCGGGAGACGGCGTCCCGCCGTTGCCGCCGGCCCCGCCGTCGGCGCCGGCCGTCGCGGCAGCGTCGCCTCCCCCGGCCGCCTTGTCACCGCCGCTCTTGTCGTCGTTGCAGGCCGCAGTGAGCAGCAGTACCCCGCCCATCGCCAGCGCCACCGCACTGCGACGCAGACGGCGGCTGGTGGTGGTACGTATCGCGGCGTCGGCCGCCCTAACCGGCTTCACGGTTTCTCCCCTCCCGGTGTCCACCCTGATGGACGCGCTTCCGCCCGGGTGGGTTGCACCGGACCGGTGATCTTCCGCGCCGGGCTTCGGCGCGGCAAGCAGGATAGCTCGGCCGAACGGGTGAACCCCGGGGAGGATCCCGGTGAATGCGGGTGAATGCGGGTGAAGATCCCCTGCACAGGATCGCCACACGTGGCCGGGCGCCGTCGACGGCCTTCGGCCCGACGGCCCGCAGGTCCGTGACCTACGGGTCGGTGACCGGCGCCCCGGACAGCGAGGGCCCCGCGGACCGGCTCGCCGGACGGCTCGCGGCGGGAGACGCGAAGGGGCTCACGGACGGGCTCGTCGACGGGCTCGTGGACGGGCCGGCCGCCGGGGCCGACGACGGACCGGTCGGCGCACCGGTCACCCCGGCCGCACCGGTCGGCGCGCCCGCGGCAGGGGACGGCCCGACGGAAGGGGCGGCCGCGGCACCGGAGGGGCTCGCGGAGGGCTGGAGGGCGCTTCCCGCCACCCACTGCGCCCAGGGCAGGTTCCAGCCGTTCAGTCCGTTGCTCGGCGGGACGGTGTCCCCCGTCGAGGCCTTCACCTCCAGCACGTCCCCCGGGACGGTGTGCTCGAACAGCCAGCCCGCCGGGCTCTCCTTGCTGGCACCGCCCTTCACGTCCGCCAGCCCGATACAGCCGTGGCTGGTGTTCGCGGTACCGAACACCCCCGGGTTCGCCCAGTAGTTGCCGTGCACGAACGTGCCCGAGTTGGTCAGCCGCATCGCGTGCGGCACGTCCTTGATGTCGTACTCGTCGCCCATCCCGACCGTCTGCGAGTTCATCCTCGTCACCCGGTACTTCTCCGACACCACCAGCACGCCCCGGTAGGTCGTGTGCTTGGCGTCGCCGCCGGACACCTTGAGCGTGCGCACCACCTTGCCGCCCTGGCCGGCCCGGACGGTGAGGGTGTGGGCGTCCAGGTCCACGGTGGAGACCTGCGCCCGGCCGATCGTGAACCGGACGTCCTTCGTCTGGGTGCCGAACTCGCCCGGCGCGCCCTGCACGTCCTTCAACCGCAGCGCCACCGACACCCTGGTCCCCGCCGCCCAGTAGGCCTTGGGCCGGAAGTCCAGGCGCTGGCCGCCGAACCAGTGCGCGGCCACCTCCACCGGCGGGTCCGCGGTCACCACCACCGCGCGCTCCACCGCCGCCCGGTCGGTGATCGTCCTGCTGAACCGCAGCGAGACCGGCATGCCGACGCCCACCGTCGAACCGTCCTCGGGCGTGAAGAACGCCACGAAGGTGTGCGCCCGGGCCATCGTCGAGAAGTCGGAGTGCTGGGCGGCCTTCTGGCCCTGGTCGTCCTCGGCCACCGCGTCCAGGGTGAAGGCGGTGGCCAGCGGGAGCGGGCCGGACGGCGCCCAGCTCGTGCCGTCCTCGGCGATCGCGCCCGCCACCTCGTTGCCCCGGGTGTCCGCCAGCCGGACGGAGACCAGCCGGCCCTGGGCGACGGTCACCCGGGCCGGGCCCTCCGGCGGGACGTTCTGGGCGTTGTCGGCGGGCAGCGCGGTGATCACCGCGCGGGACACGGGCGGCGGACCCCCCGCGCCCGGCGGGGCGGCGTCGCCGCTCGGGGTCCTCGGTGCACCGCCGCCCGAGCAACCGGCCAGCACGACCAGGCAGCACCACGACGCCGCCGCCCGCCGCGCCCACATCAGTCCTCGGGGCCGCATACCCGGGGCCTCCCGCCGTTTCCGTCCGATACCTCCCACAACGAGGGCAGTCCCGGCGGGACACGCGGACACGCCGGAGAATCCCACCCCGGTGGCCGAGAGCACACCGAGCCTTGACGCCGGGCACGTGGAACGACCGACGCGTCTGCCTCCTCCCCGCGCCTCCCGGTGAGGGCCGACCCGCTTCCCCGCACGGGAAGTCGGCCTCGCCGACCTCCCGGTCCGCTGTCGTGGGCGGATGCCGGGATTCCGTGCTCCGGCTCCTACTCCTCCTCCTCTTCGGGGACGCGGCGTTCGACGCCGATCTTCGCGTGCTCGAACCCGTCCTCCTCGACGAGGACCGGGCGGCCTCCGAGAGGGGTCCCGACGCATACGCGCGCAGGGCCCGTGGACGCGGGCCGTGCCCCTTCCCGCCGGTCCCCGCCCGCCGGTCACGGCGGGTCGGCCGGTCCGCTCGCACCGCGGAGGCGGCCGACGCGGGTGGCTGCTGCGGGGGAAGTCGGACCCGCCGACTTTCCGTGCGCCCGCCCGCCATCCGCCGGTAAGAAACCGTTCAGCCGCATCCACCCGGTGCGATCAGGGAAAGAGACCCCTCACGGGGTACGGGACACCCCGGCCAGGGAGGGCACCGCCATGGCGTCAGGGCAGGAGCTGGAAACCGCCGCGCGCGCACACGGCACGGCGCGCGGAGCGGCACACGGCGCGGCGCACGGCGACGGGCCGCCGTGGCCGGGCAGCTGGCAACCGCTCGGCGCCCGGTTCCGCACCGAGCCGGACGGCCTCCGCGGCACCAACTTCGCGCTCTGGGCGGCCGGCGCCGAGGCCGTGGAGCTCTGCCTCTTCGACGAGGACGACCGGGAGACCCGGCACCGGCTCACCGAGCAGGACTTCCAGGTCTGGCACGGCTTCGTCCCGGGCGTGCTCCCCGGCACCCGGTACGGCTTCCGCGTGCACGGCCGCTGGGACCCGTGGACCGGCGCCCGCTGGAATCCGGCCAAGCTGCTGCTCGACCCGTACGCCCGCGCGGTCGACGGCTGTTACACCTCCCACGACGCGGCCTGCGCCGCCGCCCGCGGCTGGCCCGAGGCGGAGGTCGCCGACACCGTCCGGGACAACCGCGACTCGGCCCCGTACGTGCCCAGATCCGTCGTGGTCCAGGACGACGACGACTGGTACGACGACCACCGCCCGAAGACCCCGTGGGCCGAGACCGTCCTCTACGAGGTGCACGTGCGGGGCTTCACCCTCCGCCACCCCGGGGTCCCGCCCGAACTGCGCGGCACCTACGCCGGTCTGGCGCACCCGGCCGCCGTCGCCCACCTCACCGGCCTGGGCGTCACCGCGGTCGAACTGCTGCCCGTCCACCAGCACGTCAGCGAGGACCACCTCCAGGCCCGCGGGCTGGTGAACTACTGGGGCTACAACACCGCCGCCTACTTCGCCCCGCACGCCGGCTACTCCGCCGCAGGCTCGCGCGGCGGCCAGGTGGGCGAGTTCAAACGGATGGTGCGCGCGCTGCACGCGGCCGGGATCGAGGTGATCCTCGACGTGGTCTACAACCACACCGCGGAGGGCGCCGAGCTCGGCCCCTCGCTCTCGCTGCGCGGGATCGACAACTCGGGCTACTACCGCCTGCCGCCCAACCGCCCGCGCGGCTACGCCGACTACACCGGCTGCGGGAACACCCTCGACACCCGCCGACCGCAGGTGATCCGGCTGATCACCGACTCGCTGCGGTACTGGGTCACCGAGATGGGCGTGGACGGCTTCCGATTCGACCTGGCGGCCGCGCTGGCCCGGGGCGGCGACGCCGTCGACATGGACCACCCCTTCCTCGCCGCCGTCGCCCAGGACCCGGTCCTGAGCCGGGTGAAGCTGATCGCCGAGCCCTGGGACGTCGGCCCCGGCGGCTACCAGGTCGGCGGTTTCCCGCCGCTGTGGGCCGAGTGGAACGACCGCTACCGGGACACCGTGCGGGACTTCTGGCGCGGCGCCCGCCCGGACGTCCGGGAGCTGGGCTACCGGCTCACCGGCTCCTCCGACCTCTACCAGCGCGGCGGGCGGCGGCCCTACGCCTCGGTCAACTTCGTGACGGCCCACGACGGCTTCACCCTGCGCGACCTCGTCTCGTACGACCGCAAGCACAACGAGGCCAACGGCGAGGCCAACCGGGACGGCACCGACGACAACCGGTCCTGGAACCACGGCGCCGAGGGCGAGACCGCCGACCCGGCCGTCAACTCCCTGCGGCAACGCCAGCTGCGCAACCTGACGGCCACCCTGCTGCTCTCGGCCGGCGTCCCGATGCTCACCGCCGGCGACGAGTTCGGCCGCACCCAGGGCGGCAACAACAACGCCTACTGCCAGGACAACGAGGTCGGCTGGGTGGACTGGTCGCTGCTGGCCGACCCGGCCTGGCGCGGGCTGTACGAGTTCACCGCGCGCCTCGTCCGGCTGCGGCGCGCCCACCCGGTGCTGCGGCAGCGGGCGTTCTTCTCCGGCCGCGCCCCCGCCCCCGGCGGCCAGCCGGACCTGGCCTGGTTCACCGCGCTCGGCAAGGAGATGACCGAGGCCGACTGGTTCACCCCGACCGCCGGCCTGGGCATGCTGCTCTCGGGCGCGGCGATGTCCGAGCGGGACCGGTACGGCCGGCCCCTGCGCGACGACAGCTTCCTCCTGCTGCTCAACTCCGGGCCCGAACCGGTCACCTTCACCCTTCCCGGGGAGCCCTGGGCGGCGCCCGGCGCACGGTACGAGACGGTCGTGGAGACGGCGGCGGACGACACCGGCACGCACCTCCCGCAGGACGCGGTCGTCCTGGCCGGACGCTCGCTGCGGCTGTTGCGGACACCGGACGGAGGCGGCCGCCCGTCCGGGCCGCCCGACGGCGCCTGACCCCGGACGCCCCACCGCCCCCGGAGGCCACGGAGAGCCGGGGAGAGCCGCGGAGAGCCGCGGAGAGCCGCGGAGGCCCACCGAGGGTCACCCGTCACCCCGTCACCGGAGCCGCCGGAGCACCACGGCCGGAACACCGCCGCCGCCGGGTCCGTGGCCGGTATTCGACGACAGGTCCGAAAAACCGGATGAGAAATGACGGCCACCCGGCCTACCCTCACGGCGATGGCCGAGAACCAGACTCCCGACTCCGCGCCCGCCCACCGGTCGACGGTGCGCTCACTGCTGCGCCTGTGGCCCTACGTCCGCCCGATCCGCGCCCGGCTGGCCGTCTCGGTCAGTGCCGCACTGCTCGCCGCGTTCAGCGTGCTCCTCGTCCCGATCGTGCTCGGACGGATCGTCGACGGGCCGATCGCCGAGCACGACCTCGGCGGGCTCTGGCCGCTGGTCGGCCTGCTGCTCGTGCTGGGCCTCGCCGAAGCGGCCCTCTTCTACACCCGCCGGGTGGTGCTGGCCAGACCGCTGTCCAGGGTGGAGACGGCGATGCGCGGCGACCTCTTCGCCAAGCTCCAGCGGCTGCCGGTCTCCTTCCACGACCGCTGGGGCTCCGGCCAGCTGCTCTCCCGCGCCACCTCCGACATGTACACCATGCGGCTGTTCCTGGCGTTCCCGCTGGTCTTCCTGATCGTCAACTCGGTCACCTTCCTCGCCGGCACCGGCCTGATGTTCACCCAGGACTGGCGGCTCGCCCTGATCGCGCTCGTCCCCGTGGTGCCGCTGTTCCTGCTCACCCGCCGCTTCGAGTCCGGCTACTCCGGTGCCGCCCGCCTCGCGCAGGACCAGAACGGCGACCTCGCGACCGTCGTCGAGGAGTCCGTCCTCGGCATCCGCATCCTCAAGGCCTTCGGCCGCCACCGCTCGATGGCCGAGCGCTTCCGCGACCACTCGCGGGACCTGCGCCGCACCGAGCTGAAGAAGGCCGGACTGCTCGCCAACCTCTGGGCGCTCATCGTCGGGCTGCCCGAGCTGGCCCTCGGCTGCGCCCTCGCCGCCGGCGCCTACCTCGTCGCCCACGACGAGCTGAGCGCCGGCACCCTGGTCGCCTTCCTCTCGACCGCGCTCGCGCTGCGCTGGCCGGTCGAGTCGCTGGGCTGGCTGCTCGCGTACGCCAACGAGGCCGCGACCGCCACCGACCGGTTCTTCGAGGTCATGGACGAACCCGAGACCGAGGCCGGCGCCCCCGGGGCCGACCTCGCCGCAGCCACCACGGCCGCCGCCACGGCCGCCGGACTCGACGGCATCCGGCTCACCGGCGTCCGCTTCCGCTACCCCGACGCCCCCGCCGACACCCCCGACCTGCTCCGCGGCATCGACCTGCACATCCGCAGCGGCGAGACGATGGCCCTGGTCGGCGCCACCGGCAGCGGGAAGACCACGCTCACCGCCCTCCTCCCCCGGCTGTACGAGGCCACCGGCGGCACCATCACCCTGGACGGCCGGGACATCCGCGAGCTCGACCGGACCCGGCTGCGCGAGCTGGTCGCGGTGGCCTTCGAGGAACCCACCCTGTTCTCCGCCACCGTCCGGGAGAACGTGCTGATGGGTGCTCCGGGCGCCGGGGACGACCGGCTGCACGCCGCGCTCGCCACCGCCCAGGCCGGCTTCGTCGAGAAGCTGCCGGAGGGCGTCGGCACCGAGGTCGGCGAGCAGGGCCTGAGCCTCTCCGGCGGCCAGCGCCAGCGGCTCGCCCTGGCCCGCGCGGTGGTCGGCGATCCGGCCTTCCTCGTCCTGGACGACCCGCTCTCCGCGTTGGACGTGCACACCGAGGCGCTGGTCGAACGCGCGCTGCGCCAGGTCCTCGGCTCCGCGACCGCCCTGGTGGTCGCCCACAGGCCGAGCACCGTCATGCTCGCCGACCGGGTGGCGGTGCTCGTCGACGGCCGGATCGAGGCGGTCGGCACCCACCAGGAGCTGCTGCACGGCTCCCCGCACTACCGCGAACTGATGTCGGGCGAGGCCGCCCTCGTCCCCGAGGGGAGCACCGCCCGATGACCACCACCGTCGAACCCGCCGGCCGGAAGGCGGGCGATACCGGGACGGCCGATCCGAAGGCCGCCGACCCGAACCCGACCGACGCCGAGGCCCCCGGCAGGACGTCGGTGGACGCGAAGTCGGTGGACGTGAAGTCCGCCGGCACGAAGTCCGCCGGTCCGGGCGCCCCGGGCGACGAGGAGGAGCTGCCGCCCCCACCGGCCGACGAGGAGGACATCCCCGTCCCGCCGGGCGCACCCGGGGTGCTGCTCCGCTCGCTGCTCGGCCCGCACCGGGGCCGGGTCGTCGCCGCCATGGCGGTGATCCTGCTCCAGCAGGCCGCCCTCCAGGCCGGACCGCTGCTCGTCGCGGTCGCGATGGACCGCGGCATCCCCGCGCTGCGCGACGACGACGCCGGACCGCTGATCGCGGTGATCGGCGCGTACCTGGGCTGCGCGCTCCTGGGCACCGTGCTCCAGTGGACGTTCATCAAGATCAGCGCCCGGGTCAACCAGGACATCCTGCTGGAGCTGCGCGGCCGGATCTTCCGGCACGCCCAGCGGCTCAGCCTCGACTTCCACGAGCGCTACACCTCGGGGCGGATCATCTCCCGGGCCACCAGCGACGTGGACGCGCTGCGCGAGCTGCTCTCCGAGGGGCTCCAGGAGCTGCTCACCGTCTTCCTCTCGGTCTGCTCGATCTCGGTCATCCTGCTGGTGCTCGACTGGCGGCTCGGCCTGGTCACGCTGGCCTCGTTCCTGCCGCTCTGGCTGGTCGCCCGGTCGTTCCGGCGCCGTTCGCGCCGGGTCTACCGCCGCTCGCGCACCTCGGCGGCCTCACTGATCGTCCGTTTCACCGAGACGATGAACGGCATCCGCCCGGTGAAGGCGTTCCGCCGCGAGCGGGCCAACGACGCCGCCTTCGGCGTGGTGAACCGCCAGTCGGCGACCGCCACCGCGGACGGCCTCCTGGAGATCGCCCGGTACGTCGGCCTCTCCCGCGGTACCGCCAACGTCTGGACCGCCGGGACGGTGCTGCTCGGCGCCTACCTGGTGACCGACGGCAGTGTGGCGCTGGGCGTGCTGACCGCGTTCGTGATCTACCTGCGCCGGCTGTACGACCCGATCGACCAGCTGGCGATGTTCCTGAACAGCTACCAGTCGGCCGCCGCCGCGCTGGAGAAGATCGCCGGACTGCTGGCCCACGAGCCGACCGTCGCGGAGCCGACCGAGCCGAAGGAGCTGCCCGCGACGTCCTCCCTGGGCCGCGAGGTGCACTTCGAGAAGACCCGGTTCGCGTACCGCACCGGCAAGGAGGTGCTGCCGCCCTTCGACCTGGTGCTGCCCGCCGGCCGGACCGTCGCCGTGGTCGGCGCGACCGGGGCCGGCAAGTCGACGGTGGCCAAACTGCTCGCGCGGTTCTACGACCCGACCGAAGGCCGGATCACCCTGGACGGGGTGGACCTGCGCGACCTGGCCGGCCCCGAGCTGCGGCGCGGGGTGGTGATGGTGACCCAGGAGTCCTTCCTGTTCTCCGGCACGGTCGCGGAGAACATCGCGATCGGCCGGCCCGGCGCCACCCGGGACGAGGTCGAGGAGGCCGCCCGGGCGATCGGCGCGCACGCCTTCATCGCCGAGCTGCCGGACGGCTACGACACCGACGTGCGCAAGCGCGGCGGGCGGATCTCGGCCGGCCAGCGCCAGCTGGTCGCCTTCGCCCGCGCCCTGCTCGCCGACCCGGCGGTGCTGATCCTGGACGAGGCGACCAGTTCGCTGGACGTGCCGGGCGAGCAGGCGGTGCAGCGGGCGATGCGCACCGTGCTGGCGGGCCGGACGGCCGTGATCATCGCGCACCGCCTCTCCACCGTGGAGATCGCCGACCGGGTCCTGGTGATGGATCAGGGCCGGATCGTCGAGGACGGCACGCCGCGCGAACTGATCGACGGCGCCGGCCGCTTCGCGGAGCTCCACCAGGCCTGGCGGGACAGCCTGGTCTGACTCCGACCTGCCGCCCCCTTCGAAGCCCGTAAGAGACTCTGGACCCTTTCATCCATTACCGAAAGGGTCTAGAGTCTTTTCCGGGCCTTACCGATCCGTGTTCGGGACCGAAGGAGCGACCATGGTCGACCGACAGCACTGGGAGCAGTGGCAGCGCAGCTGGGACCGCCAGCAGGAGTGGTACCTGCCCGACCGCGAGGAGCGGTTCCGGGTGATGCTCGACGTCGTCGAGGCGGTGACCGGCCCCGAGCCCCGCGTCCTCGACCTCGCCTGCGGGACCGGCAGCATCACCGAGCGGCTGTTCGCCCGGCTGCCCGGCGCCGTCAGCGTCGGCGTCGACCAGGACCCGGCGCTGATGACCATCGCCCGCGGTGTCCTCGGCGACGACCGGCGGTTCACCCTCGTGACCGCCGACCTCAAGGACCCGGAGTGGGCCCGGGCGCTGCCGCCCGGGTCGTTCGACGCCGTGGTGACCGCGACCGCCCTGCACTGGCTGCCCACCGACGACCTGGTCCGGCTCTACGGCGATCTCGCCGGGCTGGTCCGGCCCGGCGGCGTCTTCCTCAACGCCGACCACACCCCCGAGGCGTCGATCCCGCTGCTCAGCGCCGCCGACGCGGCCCTCCGGCACCGGCGCCAGGAGCGCGAGACGGCCGAGGGCGTCCTCGACTGGGAGGGCTGGTGGATCGCCGCCGCGGCCGACCCGCTGCTCGCCGAGCAGGTGGCCGCGCGGAACGCGATGTACGGGTCGCACGCCGACGGCGCGTCGCATCCGGCCGGCTGGCACACCGGGCGGCTGGTCGAGGCCGGGTTCCGCGAGGCCGGGGTGGCGTGGCGCTCCGTCAGTGACGCCCTGGTCGCGGCGGTCCGCTGACGCCGCGAACGGCGGGTCCCCGGCCACCGGGGGCCGTCGGCCACGGCCCCCGGCCCGGCGGTGAGCCACCGCGGACGGGGCGGCGGGGCGGCGCGCGACACCCGGCGGGTTCAGCGCAGCAGCCCGGCGTCCATCCCGGACGCCTCCGGGGGCAGCGCGACCAGTCCCAGCTCGGCCGGCGAGGCCAGCCTCGGATGGGCCGGCAGCACCCGGACGGTGTAGCCGAACGGACCGGTGCGGCAGAGCTCCAGGGAACCCTCGTACCTCGTCCGCCCGTCGAGGTCGGGCCCGCCGACCGGTTTGAGGGCGAGCAGGCAGCCGTCCGAGATCCGGTCCGACTCGTCGACCCGGCCGGAGACGGCCTGCACCTCGACGTCCGCGGGTTCCAGCGGACCGAGCGCGACCTGCACCCGCAACGCCAGCGAACTCCCCAGTTCCTGCGCCTCGTCCGGGCAGTCCGCCTCGACGTGCTCCACCCGGACGGCCGGCCAGCCCTCCCGGACCCTGGCCTTCCAGGCGGCCAGTTCACGCGCTCCGGCGTGCGGGACGGCGGTCGGCCCGGTCTCCAAGCCCCCCGCCTCACCGACGACGCCCGTCTCCGCCACCGCTCCGACGACCCCTGCCGCCCCGACGATCCCTGCCGCCCCGACGGCCGGGCCGGCCGCCGCCAGCTCGCGCTGGGCGACCGCCGCCGGGGCGTAGAGCCGCTCCACGTACTCGCGGACCATCCGGCCCGCCAGCACCTTGGGACCGAGGGTCACCAGGGTGTGCCGGACCATCGCGATCCACCGGTGCGGCAGCCCGTCGCCGCCCCGGTCGTAGAAGCGGGCGGCCACCTGCTCCTCGATCAGGTCGTACAGCGCGGCGGCCTCGATGTCGTCCCGCCGCTCGGCCTCCCGGCTCTCCGGATCGAGCACCCCGTCGCCGGTGTCGGCCGTGGGGATCGCCCAGCCGTTCTGGCCGTCGAACCACTCGTCCCACCAGCCGTCCAGCACGGACAGGTTGAGGCAGCCGTTGAGCGCCGCCTTCATCCCCGAGGTGCCGCAGGCCTCCAGCGGGCGGAGCGGGTTGTTGAGCCAGACGTCGCAGCCCGGGTAGAGGTGCCGGGCCATCGCCATGTCGTAGTCGGGCAGGAAGACGATCCGGTGCCGGACGGCCGGGTCGTCGGCGAAGGCCACCATCTGCTGGATCAGCCGCTTGCCGCCGTCGTCGGCCGGGTGGGCCTTGCCGGCCACCACGATCTGGACCGGCCGGGTCGGGTGCAGCAGCAGGGCGCGCAGGCGCTCCGGGTCGCGGAGCATCAGGGTGAGCCGCTTGTACGAGGGCACCCGGCGGGCGAACCCGATGGTGAGGACGTCCGGGTCGAGCACCGAGGCGACCCAGCCGAGTTCGGCCTCACCGGCGCCGCGCTGGCGCCAGGAGGCGCGCAGCCGGCGGCGGGCCTCGTCGACCAGCTGGGCGCGCAGGGTGCGGCGCAGCTCCCAGATCTCGGTGTTGCCGATCCGCTCCAGGCCGGTCCAGCGCTGGGTGTCGCCGGTGGTCATGGCCGCCTCGGCGCGGTCGGCGCCGATCTCGGCGGCGCCGAGCCGGACCACCGCCGGGTCGATCCAGGTCGCCGCGTGGACGCCGTTGGTGACGGAGGTGATCGGGACGTCGGCGGTGTCGAACCCTGGCCAGAGACCGCTGAACATGGACCGGCTGACCTCGCCGTGCAGGGTGGAGACGCCGTTGGCGCGCTGGGCGAGCCGCAGACCCATGGCAGCCATGTTGAACAGCTTGGGGTCGCCGCCGCGCCAGCTCTCGGCGCCGAGTGCGAGGACCTGCTCGACCGGGACGCCGGGCAGGGCGGTGTCCCCGCCGAAGTGCCGGGCGACCAGGTCGCGGTCGAACCGGTCGATGCCGGCCGGGACGGGCGTGTGGGTGGTGAAGAGGGTGCCGGCCCGGACCGATTCCAGGGCCGCCGCGAAGTCGAGTCCGGCGTCGGCGACGAGCTCGCGGATCCGCTCGACGCCGAGGAAGCCGGCATGGCCCTCGTTGGTGTGGAAGACCTCGGGGGCGGGGTGGCCGGTGAGCCGGCCGTAGGCGCGGACGGCGCGGACACCGCCGATCCCGAGCAGCATCTCCTGAAGGAGCCGGTGCTCGCTCCCGCCGCCGTAGAGGCGGTCGGTGACGTCGCGCTCGGCGGGCGAGTTGGCCTCGATGTCGGAGTCGAGCAGCAGCAGCGGGACGCGCCCGACCTGGGCCTTCCAGACGTGCGCGGCCAGGGTGCGGCCGCCGGGCAGCGCGAGGTCGATCCGGCAGGGGGTGCCGTCGGTCTCGCGGAGCAGGGTGACGGCCAGCTCGTCCGGGTCGAGCAGCGGGTAGCGCTCCTGCTGCCAGCCGTCCCGGTCGAGGGACTGCCGGAAGTAGCCGTGCCGGTAGAAGAGCCCGACGCCGATGATCGGGACGCCGAGGTCGCTCGCGGCCTTGAGGTGGTCCCCGGCGAGGATGCCGAGGCCGCCGGAGTACTGGGGCAGCGCGGCGGCGATGCCGTACTCGGGCGAGAAGTAGGCGACGGCGGCGGGCAGCGGGACGTCGGCCGCCTGCCCGGCCGACTGGTACCAGCGCGGGCCGGCCAGGTACTCCCGGAGGTCGTCGGCGAGGTCTCCGAGTCTGCGCAGGAAGCGCCGGTCGGTGGCGAGCGCGGCGAGCCGGGCGGCCGGGACCTCCCCGAGCAGTCGCACCGGGTCCTCGCCGGTCGCGGCCCAGACCTCCGGGTCCACGGACCGGAAGAGGTCCCTGGTCTCGGGGTGCCAGGACCAGCGCAGGTTGAGGGCCAGCTCGTGCAACGGCTGGAGTTGTTCGGGCAGGACGGTGCGGACGGTGAATCTGCGGATTGCCTTCACGGCGTGAAGCGTAGCCGCGGCCACTGGCATGATGGTGCGTCAGTTGGTCTATTCGACCTCCGTTCGGCCTATTGATGAGATCGCATTCGGCGCATTGGGCTGCACGGGGGGCGCACGAGGCGCACTTTTCCGGGGGCCGCGCCACCAATACGTGAACACGGCGGAAAAGATCCTTTTCCGGTGACGGTTCCGACCCCGATCACGCCCGAAACTACTGTCATACCGCTGCGAAAGTCGTGTCGCCGATGCGACGATGAGCCAAGGTCGTTGATGCTTCGGGGTGTGCGGAGACGGGTGGCGCTCCCCCGAGAAGCAGCACGTCCGAATCCTTTTCGCGTTGACCGTTCCCCTTCTTCCTTGGTCCATTCGGCGCTCACCGCGCACCGACGCGTGTCCTCGGACTCGGCCTGCTCGTTCACGGGTGGGTTGGGTCACCCAGGGGTGTGCCCCGAGAGGCGTGCGCCGGGACGCGCGCGGGCTCTCGAGGGTCCCGCCACGGGCTCGGCGGGAGCGGGGCAGGTTGCCGGGGACGGCGGCGCGGGCAGGCTTCCGGTCGCACGTCCTCCCCACCCAGCAGTCCTCCCGGTACTCCCCTGGCCCCGCCGGCCCGCGGGAGCTGCCGCCGATCTCGGGCAGGAGTTTGGCATGCACGGCGACACGCGGGACCAGTCCACACCGGTGGCCGACAGCCCCGACGCAGCGGTCGCGGAATCGTCCGGACGGATGGATTCTGACATCCGGACAGACGCGTCGATGCCGGGTCCCCGGGGAGCCGGGGCTATCCGTACGGAGCGAGCGGACGAACCGGCCCGACAACCCGGGGCCGAGGAGAGCCGACCCGCGGCACCGCGCAAGCGCACCACCACCACACGGCGCAGCGCGACCGCCGCCGAGCCCGCCACCGCGAAGGCCGGGACCGGCACCGAGCCGGTCGGCCGCGGCGCCGCGACACGCAAGCCCGCCGCCGGCAAACCCGTCACGAGCAAACCCGCCGCCCGCAAGCCCGCCGCCCGCAAGACGACAGAGAGCGACACCGTGATCGGCCGCATCCCCGTCCTGGACGTCAGCCCCCTCGTAGACGCCGGCCGCCGCCCGGCCAAGGCGGTGGCCGGCGAGACCTTCCTGGTCACCGCGACCGTCTTCCGCGAGGGCCACGACGCGGTCAACGCCAACGTGGTCCTGCGCGACCCGCGCGGCCGCAGCGGCCCGTGGACGCCGATGCGCGAGCTGGCCGAGGGCACCGACCGCTGGGGCGCGCACGTCACCCCGACCGCGCCGGGCCGCTGGTCGTACCTGGTGGAGGCGTGGTCCGACCCGGTCGCCACCTGGCGCCGGACGGCGTCGATCAAGCTGCCGGCCGGGATCGACACCGCGCTGGTCCTGGAGGAGGGCGCCCAGCTGCTGGAGCGGGCCGCCTCCGGGGTGCCGAAGAAGGACGGCCGGGCCCAGGTGCTGGCCGCGGTCGACGCGCTGCGCGACCCGGGTCTGCCGCCGCTCTCCCGGCTGGCCGCCGCGCTCGCCCCGGACGTCCAGGAGCTGCTGGCCCGGTTCCCGCTGCGCGAGCTGCTGAGCGCCTCCCGCCCGCTCCCGCTCCAGGTGGACCGGGAGCGGGCGCTGTTCGGCTCCTGGTACGAGTTCTTCCCCCGCTCGGAGGGGGCGGTGGTCGACCCGTCGGGCGTCGAGCCGCCGCGGTCCGGCAGTCTCCGGACGGCGGCCGAGCGGCTTCCGGCGGTCGCCGCGATGGGCTTCGACGTGGTCTACCTGCCGCCGGTCCACCCGATCGGGCGAGCCTTCCGCAAGGGGCCGGACAACACCCTGACGGCCGGTCCGCACGACGTCGGCTCGCCGTGGGCGATCGGCTCGCCGGAGGGCGGCCACGACGCCGTCCACCCGGACCTCGGCACCATCGAGGACTTCGACCACTTCGTGGCCGAGGCGGCGGCGCTGCACCTGGAGGTGGCGCTGGACTTCGCGCTGCAGTGCTCGCCGGACCACCCGTGGGTGAACAAGCACCCGGAATGGTTCAGCCACCGCACCGACGGCACCATCGCCTATGCCGAGAACCCGCCGAAAAAGTATCAGGATATTTATCCGATCAACTTCGACCAGGACATGGACGGAATCGTCAAGGAGACGATCCGGGTGCTCCGGTTCTGGATGGCCCACGGCGTGCGGATCTTCCGGGTCGACAACCCGCACACCAAGCCGGTGGCGTTCTGGGAGAAGGTGCTCGCCGACATCGCCCGCACCGACCCGGACGTGGTGTTCCTGGCCGAGGCGTTCACCCGCCCCGCGATGATGCACACCCTGGGGAAGATCGGTTTCCACCAGTCGTACACGTACTTCACCTGGCGCAACACCAAGCAGGAACTCATCGAGTACCTCACCGAACTCTCCGGTGACGCGGCCGCCTACATGCGGCCCAACTTCTTCCCCAACACGCCGGACATCCTGCACGACTTCCTCCAGCACGGCGGTCCGGCCGCGTTCGCGGTGCGCGCCGTACTGGCCGCCACCCTCTCCCCCAGCTACGGCGTGTACGCCGGCTACGAGCTGTACGAGAACGAGCCGGCACACCCCGGCTCCGAGGAGTACCTGCACTCGGAGAAGTACGAACTGCGCCCCCGGGACTGGAGCCGCACCGACACCCTCGCCCCGCTGCTCACCGTCCTGAACCGGCTGCGCCGCCGTCACCCGGCCCTCCAGCAGCTGCGTTCCCTGCGCTTCCACCCCACCGACAACGACCAGGTGCTCGCCTACTCCAAGACCGCCCTGACGCCCGACGGCCTCACCGACCACGTCATCACCGTGGTGAACCTGGACCCGCACCACGCCCAGGAGGCCACCGTCACCCTCGACGGGGAGGGGCCGTACGCGGTCCACGACGAGCTCACCGGCGCCGCCTACACCTGGGGCCGGCACAACTACGTCCGGCTCGATCCCTCAACCGAGCCGGCTCACCTCCTCACGGTTCGGAGGAACCCAGCGTGACAGTGAACGAGCCCGTTCCCGACACCTTCCCCGAGACCTCGAAGAAGAACCTGGACCCGGAATGGTTCAAGCGTGCGGTCTTCTACGAGGTGCTGGTGCGGTCCTTCCAGGACAGCAACGGCGACGGGGTCGGGGACCTCCGGGGGCTCACGTCCAAACTCGACTACCTGCAGTGGCTCGGGGTCGACTGCCTCTGGCTGCCGCCGTTCTTCGCCTCACCGCTGCGCGACGGCGGGTACGACGTGGCGGACTACAAGTCGGTCCTGCCCGAGTTCGGGGACCTCGCCGACTTCATGGAGTTCGTCGACGCCGCCCACCTGCGCGGCATGCGCGTGGTCATCGACTTCGTCATGAACCACACCAGCGACCAGCACCCGTGGTTCCAGGCCTCCCGGGAGGACCCGGACGGCCCGTACGGCGACTTCTACATGTGGGCCGACGACGACAAGCAGTACCCCGACGCCCGGATCATCTTCGTCGACACCGAGACCTCCAACTGGACCTACGACCCGGTGCGCAAGCAGTACTACTGGCACCGGTTCTTCTCGCACCAGCCGGACCTCAACTACGACAACCCGCGCGTCCAGGACGAGATGATCGCCGGGCTCCGGTTCTGGCTCGACCTCGGCATCGACGGCTTCCGGCTGGACGCGGTGCCGTACCTGTTCGCCCGCGAGGGCACCAACTGCGAGAACCTGCCGGAGACCCACGAGTTCCTCCAGCGGGTCCGCAAGGAGATCGACGCCAACTACCCGGACACCGTGCTGCTCGCCGAGGCCAACCAGTGGCCGGAGGACGTCGTCGACTACTTCGGCGACTTCGCCTCCGGCGGCGACGAGTGCCACATGGCGTTCCACTTCCCGGTGATGCCGCGGATCTTCATGGCGGTCCGCCGGGAGTCCCGGTACCCGGTCTCGGAGATCCTCGCCAAGACGCCGAGCATCCCGCGCGGCTGCCAGTGGGGCATCTTCCTGCGCAACCACGACGAGCTGACCCTGGAGATGGTCACCGACGAGGAGCGCGACTACATGTACGCGGAGTACGCCAAGGACCCGCGGATGCGCGCCAACGTGGGCATCCGCCGCCGGCTCGCCCCGCTGCTGGAGAACGACCGCAACCAGATCGAGCTGTTCACCGCGCTGCTGCTCTCCCTCCCCGGCTCGCCGGTGCTCTACTACGGGGACGAGATCGGCATGGGGGACAACATCTGGCTCGGCGACCGGGACGGCGTCCGGACCCCGATGCAGTGGACCCCGGACCGCAACGCGGGTTTCTCGTCCGCCGACCCGGGCAGGCTCAGTCTGCCGCCCATCATGGATCCGGTGTACGGCTACCAGGTGACCAACGTCGAAGCACAGCAGAGCAGTTCGAGTTCACTGCTGCACTGGACGCGTCGCATGATCGAGATCCGCAAGCTCAACCCGGCCTTCGGCCTCGGGACGTACACCGAACTGCCCTCCAGCAACCCCGCGGTGCTGGCCTTCGTCCGTGAGCACGAAGGGGACCTGGTCATGTGCGTGAACAACTTCTCGCGGTTCGCACAGCCGACCGAACTGGACCTGAGGCAGTTCGGAGGACGCTACCCGGTCGAGCTGATCGGCGGAGTGCGCTTCCCCTCGATCGGCGAGTGGCCGTACCTGCTCACCCTCGCCGGGCACGGCTTCTACTGGTTCCAGCTCCGCCGGCCCCCCCGGTTGAGCGGAACCAGGCATCCGAAGTAACGATCCGGCAGCCGCCGGAAGCTCATCGAACCCTCCGGGGGCGCGAGTTCGAACCCGCGCCCCCGGAGTTCTCTGCACCACCGCGTACGGAGAACAGCCCAACGGCCACCCACACGAAGGCGTGACACCCGGGCGCAACGCTCGCGTGCCGTCGCCGCCGCGCCGCCGCAATCCGGAAGACTGACGGACCCGGCCAGACCCGTCGGGCAGTCCGCCCGCCTCTTCCGGGGAAAGGGAGTCATGTCCGAAACCTCCCGTTCTCAAGCTCCACTGCACCGTGACACCCCCGCCGGCTCCGCCGTGCCGGTCGGCACGCGAGGCACCGGGGCCCGGAGAACCGCCCTGGGGGTCAGCGAACTCGTCCAGGCGGCTCTGCCCCTGATCGCCGAGTGGCTCCCCACCCAGCGCTGGTACGCCGGCAAGGGACGGCCGATCACCGGCCTCACCCCCCTCGTCGGCACCCCCCTCCAGGTCGGCGACCCCGCCCTGCTGCACCTGCTGCTCCGGGTCGAGCACGCCACCACCGCCGGCGCGCCGCACGGCGACCTGTACCAGCTGCTGCTCGGCATCCGCTCGCAGGGCCCGGCCGGCATCGAGCCGACCGCCGTCCTCGGCCGGCTCACCCAGGGCCCGTACGACGGTGCGGCCCTCTACGACGCCGTGCACGACCCCGAACTCACCGGTCGGCTGCTCGAACACCTCGCCACCGGCGACCGGTTCGGCTCGCTGTCGTTCCGCCGCACCCCCGGCTCCGGGCTTCCCACCAACCTCCCGGGCCGCGCCTCCACCGCCGAGCAGTCCAACAGCTCGGTCATCTACGGCACCTCCTACATCCTCAAGCTGTTCCGGCGCATCCACCCCGGCACCAACCCCGACCTCGAACTCTCGCTGGCGCTCTCCCGGGCCGGCTCGACCCGCATCCCCCGGGTCGCCGCCTGGTTCGAGAGCCGTCTGGAGCGCGCCGAGCCGGCCACCCTCGGGCTGCTCCAGCGCTACCTGCCCGAGGCCGAGGACGGCTGGGAGCTCGCGCTCGACCAGGTCGGCCGCCTCAAGGGCGACCCGTCCCCCGGCAACTTCGCCATCGAGGCCCACCGGCTCGGCCGGGCCACCGCCGAGGTCCACCGGGTACTGGCCCGCTCGATGCCCGTCGCCCGCCTCGACCGCGCGCAGACCCGACGGCTGGCCTCCGCGATGACCGACCGCCTCGACAGCGCGGTCGCCGCCGTCCCCGGGCTGATGCGCTACCGGGCCGCGCTGCGCTCCGCCTTCCAGCAGATGGCCGACGCCCACCCCGACGGCCTGCCGGTCCAGCGGATCCACGGCGACCTGCACCTCGGCCAGGCCATGCGCACCCCGCACGGCTGGGTGCTGCTCGACTTCGAGGGCGAACCCGCCAAGTCGGTGACCGAGCGGCGCGAACCGCAGACGGCGCTGCGGGACGTGGCAGCGATGCTCCGTTCCTTCGACTACGCCGCCGCCCACCTGCTCGCCGGCGGACCGTCCGACCCGGAACTGGCCCACCTCGCGGCCGCCTGGGCGCAGCGCAACCGCACCGCCTACAGCGCCGGCTACACCGCCGGCGGCGGCACCGACCCGGCCGCCTCCCCCGAACTGATGCGCGCCCTGGAGATCGACAAGGCGGTGTACGAGGTCGTGTACGAGGCCCGGCACCGGCCGAGCTGGCTGCCGATCCCGCTCGCCGCCATCAACCGCCTGGCGCTCACCGTCTGATCCCGCTCCGTCCGGCTCCGTCCGGCTCCACCTGTCGCCACCCGCTGTCCCCCGCTCCACCCGAGTCCGCCCTCATCCGCCGGAACCAGCCGCCGGCGAGTTCACCGACGCCCCTCCGAACCCGCCGGCCCCGATCCAGGAGGTCCTCGCAGTGACGCCGCTCGACCCGCCAGGCCGCACCACCCGCACCGTGCCGGCCACCTTCCTGGCCGGCCCGGACTCCCCGCAGCGCGAGCCCGCGACCGCCCGGCGGGCCGAGCCGCGGCCGCCGGCCGTACCGGCCCCGGCCAACGCCGCCCCGACCAACGCCGCCCCGGCCCCGGTCGCCGGCCCCGAGGCCCGCGACGCCCCCGCCGGCACCAGGACCGCCGCCGCGGCAGCCGGGGTCTCGGCCGGGCGCCCGGCCGACACCGGGACCACCGACCGGGCGGGTGCCGCCGCCGAGGCCGCCGCACCGTCCGGGGCACTGCGGCTGCCCGAGGCGCCGCTGCCGCCCGCCGAGGTCGACCGGCTGGTCGGCGGACAGCACCACGACCCGCACTCCCTGCTCGGCGCCCACCCCGTGCACGGCGGCACCGCCATCCGGGTGCTCCGCCCGTTCGCCGAACGCGTCGTCGTCGAGACCGCGCTCGGACCCGCCGAGCTCACCCACCAGCAGAGCGGCCTCTTCACCGGACTGCTCCCCGGCGCCGGACCCGCCGCGCCGGACCCGGTCGACTACCGGCTGCTGGTCAGCTACCCGGGCATCGAGCCGATCCGCCAGCACGACGGCTACCGCACCCCGCCCACCCTCGGCGACCTCGACCTCCACCTGATCTCCGAGGGCCGGCACGAACAGCTCTGGCAGGCCCTCGGCTCCCACGTGCGCACCGTCGACGGGGTCGCCGGCACCGCCTTCGCCGTCTGGGCGCCGAACGCCGCCGGGGTCCGCCTGATCGGCGACTTCAACCACTGGGACGGCTCCGGCCACCCGATGCGCTCGCTCGGCTCCTCCGGCATCTGGGAGCTGTTCGTGCCCGGCCTCGGCGAGGGCACCCAGTACAAGTACGAGATCCGCACCCGGCAGGGCTGGATCCTCGACAAGGCGGATCCGCTCGCCCGCGCCGCGCAGATCCCGCCCGGCACCGCCTCGGTCGTCACCACCTCCGCCCACCGCTGGCAGGACGACGAGTGGATGGCCGGCCGGGCCCGCACCGCACACCACCGCGCCCCCATGTCGGTGTACGAGCTGCACCTGGCGTCCTGGCGCCCCGACCTCACCTCGTACCGCGCCATCGCCGAGGAACTCCCCGGGTACCTCAAGGAGTTGAACTTCACCCACGTGGAGCTCATGCCGGTCATGGAGCACCCCTTCGGCGGCTCCTGGGGCTACCAGGTGTCCGGCTACTACGCGCCCACCGCCCGGCTCGGCACCCCCGACGACTTCCGGCACCTGGTCGACACCCTGCACCGGCACGGCATCGGCGTCATCGTCGACTGGGTGCCGGCGCACTTCCCCAAGGACGACTTCGCCCTCGCCCGGTTCGACGGCGAGCCGCTGTACGAGCCCGCCGACCCGCTGCGTGCCGAGCACCCCGACTGGGGCACCCTGGAGTTCGACTACGGCCGCGTCGAGGTGCGCAACTTCCTCGTCGCCAACGCGGTCTACTGGTGCGAGGAGTTCCACATCGACGGCCTGCGGGTCGACGCCGTCGCCTCGATGCTCTACCTCGACTACTCGCGCGAGGGCGGCGCCTGGACCCCCAACCAGTACGGCGGGCGGGAGAACCTCGACGCGGCCTCGTTCCTCCAGGAGATGAACGCCACCGTCTACCGCCGCTGCCCCGGCGTCATCACCATCGCCGAGGAGTCCACCGCCTGGGACGGCGTCACCCGGCCCACCGACAGCGGCGGCCTCGGGTTCGGCCTCAAGTGGAACATGGGCTGGATGCACGACTCGCTGGTCTACATCGGCAAGGAACCGGTGCACCGCAGGTACCACCACAACGAGATCACCTTCTCGATGGTGTACGCCTACTCCGAGAACTACATCCTGCCGATCTCGCACGACGAGGTGGTGCACGGCAAGCAGGCCCTGGTCTCCAAGATGCCCGGCGACTGGTGGCAGCAGCGCGCCAACCACCGCGCCTACCTCGGCTTCATGTGGGCCCACCCGGGCAAGCAGCTCCTCTTCATGGGACAGGAGTTCGCCCAGGGCGCCGAGTGGGACCACGAGCAGGGCCCGCAGTGGTGGGTGCTCGACGAGCAGTGGCCCGCCCACCAGGACCACCTGGGCGTCCGCCGCCTCGTCCGCGACCTCAACCGCCGCTACCTCGACGCCCCCGCCCTCTGGGAGCTGGACACCACCCCGGCCGGCTTCCGCTGGCTCGACGGCGGCGCCGCCGAGGACAACCTGCTCTCGTTCGTCCGGTACGCCGCGGACGGCACCCCGCTGGTCGCCGTCTGCAACTTCTCCCCCGTGGTCCGCCACGGCCGCCGCGTCGGCCTGCCCGCCCTCGACGGCCGCGACCAGCTCTGGGAAGAGGTCCTCAACACCGACGCCGAGACCTACGGCGGCAGCGGCATCGCCAACTCCCGCCCCGTGAAGTCCGAGCCCGTCGAGTGGAACGGCCAGCCCCGCAGCGCCGAACTGGTCCTCCCCCCGCTCGCCACCCTCTGGCTGCGCCCCGTCTGACGCTCCCGGCGGGTGCCGGCCCGCGGGCCCGGCACCCGCCCCCGCGGCGCGGTCGCGCCCCGCGGCAGGGGCCGTTGTGCCTGGCGGCGGTGGCCCCTAGGCTCCCCCGGGCGGTTACCGATCGTCGGCGGCTGGGGGGCCTCGCGCGTGGCAACGTTCCTGGGGTGGGCCTACGTTCTGCTGCCCCCGGCCTGCTGGGCGGTGCTGGCGCGCACCCGCACGACCGGAGCGGCGGTCGGCGCCGTCCTCGCCGGCCTGGCGGCCGTCCCGGTCGGACTGGAACACGGCTGGTTCCACAGCCGGGCCACCGCCGAGTCCGAGGCCGGCTATCCGCTGGCCGCCGGCCTGGTCGTCCTGGCCGGTGCGCTGGTCGAGCGGCGGCGGTGCGGCCCCCGGCCGTCCCCGGAGTACAGCCGCCCGGTGGCCGTCGCGACCCTCGCCACCGCCGCCCACAGCCTGATCGGCCTCGTCATCGGCCTCCTCTACCAGCTGGCCGTCCACGAGCCGTACTCCCCCGCCCGGGCCGAGTTCTCGCTGCCGGCCGGACTCACCGTCGAACACGACAGCGGCGACGATCCCCGCTGCGCCCTGCACTTCTGCGTCCGCGAACTCACCCTCGGCAGCCCCGAGGGCCTGCCCGGCTCCGAGGTGGGCCGCCGGGTGCGCGAACGGCTCGCCGCCGACGGCTGGCGGCCCGGACCGAACGACACCCTCCGCCGCCGGCACGGCTGGCTGCTGGACAAGCGGGTGACCGTGCTCCGCCTCGACGAGCTCGACCGGGGAGCCGTGGTCGAGCTCGTCGGCCCGGACCGCTTCTCGCCCCTGTGACCTTCGACCCTTGCCGGGGTACGACCACTCTGCTCGCGGACGGGCGTTCAGGGTGCGAAGGTATGGTCGATATGACCACTTTCTGAGACGACGGGACGGAGAGAGCCACGTGGCGCGCAGCGTGTACGTGACCGGGATCGACCGGGGGGACGGGCGACAGGCGGTGGAGCTCGGGGTCATGGAGCTGCTCACCCGCCAGGTGGACCGGGTCGGGGTGTTCCGTCCGCTGGTACACGCGCACGCGCCCGTGGGAGCGGCTTCCGGCCGCCCGGCCGGGGGAGGGCCCGGGTCGGACCACGTGGTCGAGCTGCTGCGGGCCCGGTACCGGCTGGACCTGCCGGCCGGCGAGCTGTACGGGCTGACGTACGAGGAGGCCGCCGCGCTCCAGGCCGCCCAGGGACAGGACGAGCTGGTCTCGGTCCTGGTGGACCGGTTCCGGGCACTGGAGCGGCGCTGCCAGGCCGTACTGGTGCTGGGCACCGACTTCGCGGACACCAACATCCCGGACGAGCTGGCCTTCAACGCCCGGCTCGCCAACGAGTTCGGCGCCGCCGTCCTGCCGGTGGTCGGCGGGCACGGCGAGGACGCCGCCACCGTGGTCGCCGAGGTCCGCAACGCCCACCGGGCCTACACCGACCTGGGCTGCGAGACCCTGGCGATGGTCGCCAACCGGGTCGCGCCGGGCGCCAAGCAGCCGGTCCAGCGCAAGCTCACCGAGAAGCTGCCGATCCCCGCGTACGTCATCCCCGAGGAGCCGGCGCTGGCCGCGCCGACCGTCGCCCAGCTGGTCGAGGCGACCGGCGCCGAGGTGCTGATCGGGGACGCCGCGGGCCTGGCCCGGGACGTCCGCGGCTTCGTCTTCGGCGGCGCCATGCTGCCGACCTTCCTCGACGCGCTGACCGAGGGCGCCCTGGTGGTCACCCCCGGGGACCGCGCCGACCTGGTGATCGGCTCGCTGGCCGCGCACGCCGCCGGCGCGCCGCCGATCGCCGGCGTGCTGCTCACCCTCGGCCAGCACCCGGGGCCGAACGTGATGGCACTCGCCGCGCGGCTGGCCCCCGGCACCCCGGTCGCGGTCGTGCCGGAGGGCAGCTGGCTCACCGCCGCCGCGCTCACCCACCTGGAGGGCAAGCTCTCCGCAGCCAGCCCGCGGAAGGCCGACCTCGCCCTCGGCCTTTTCGAACTTCACGTGGACACGGCCGAGTTGACCAACCTGATCGAGGTCGGCCGGTCCGAGCGGGTGACCCCGATGATGTTCGAGCACGCGCTGCTGGAGCGGGCCCGGGGCGCCCGCCGGCACGTCGTGCTGCCGGAGGGCACCGAGGAACGGGTACTGCGCGCCGCCGAGATCCTGCTCCGCCGCAACATCTGCGACCTCACCCTGCTCGGCGAGGTCGACGCCGTCCGCCGCAAGGCAGCGGGCCTGAGCATCGACCTCCCGGCCGAGAACCCGGCCGCCGACCGCGCCCAGGTCCGGATCGTCGACCCGACCACCAGCCCGCTGCGCCGCCAGTTCGCCGAGCTGTACGCGAAGCTGCGGGCGCACAAGGGGATGACCGTCGAACTGGCCCTGGACGTGGTCACCGACGTCTCCTACTTCGGCACCCTGATGGTCCAGGAGGGCATCGCCGACGGCATGGTCTCCGGCGCGGTGCACTCCACCGCGGCCACCATCCGGCCCGCCTTCGAGGTGATCAAGACCTCGCCGGGCGCGGCCATCGTGTCGAGCGTCTTCTTCATGTGCCTGGCCGACAAGGTGCTGGTGTACGGCGACTGCGCCGTCAACCCGGACCCGGACGCCCAGCAGCTGGCCGACATCGCCATCCAGTCGGCCGCCACCGCCGCCCAGTTCGGCGTCGAGCCGCGGGTCGCGATGCTGTCCTACTCGACCGGCACCTCCGGCTCGGGCGCGGACGTCGACAAGGTCCGCAAGGCCACCGAACTCGTCCGCGAGCTGCGCCCGGACATCCTGGTCGAGGGGCCGATCCAGTACGACGCGGCGGTCGACGCCCACGTCGCGGCCACCAAGCTGCCGGGGTCCGAGGTGGCCGGCCGGGCCACCGTGCTGATCTTCCCGGACCTCAACACCGGCAACAACACCTACAAGGCCGTCCAGCGCTCGGCCGGCGCGGTCGCCGTCGGCCCGGTGCTCCAGGGGCTCCGCAAGCCGGTCAACGACCTCTCGCGCGGCGCGCTGGTGCAGGACATCGTCAACACGGTGGCGATCACCGCCATCCAGTCCCAGGAACGCCGCGAAGGAGCAACGGCATGAGTGAAGGTACCCGCGTCCTGGTGCTGAACGCCGGCTCCTCGTCGGTCAAGTACCAGCTGATCGACATGCTGGACGGCGCCCGGCTGGCCTCCGGGCTGGTCGAGCGGATCGGCGAGGCCGGCGGCCGGCTGGTGCACACCCCGCGCGGCGGCGCCGAGCGGGAGAGCGTCCAGGCCTTCCCCGACCACGGCGCGGGGCTGAAGGCGGTCGCCGAGGAGCTGGCCGCCGACGGCCTCGGGCTGGACTCCCCGGAGCTGGCCGCGATCGGCCACCGGGTGGTGCACGGCGGCCTGCGGTTCACCGAGCCGACCGTGATCACCGACGACGTGCTCCGGGAGATCCGCCGGCTGATCCCGGTCGCCCCGCTGCACAACCCGGCCAACATCACCGGCATCGAGGTGGCCCGCGCGCTGCGGCCCGACCTGCCCCAGGTCGCCGTGTTCGACACGGCCTTCCACGCCTCGATGCCGGAGCACGCCGCCCGGTACGCGGTGGACAAGGAGGTCGCCGACCGGCACCGGGTGCGCCGCTACGGCTTCCACGGCACCTCGCACCAGTACGTCTCGCGGGCCACCGCGCGGCTGCTCGGCAAGGACCCGGCCGAGGTGAACGTGATCGTGCTGCACCTGGGCAACGGCGCCTCGGCGTCGGCGGTCGCGGGCGGCCGGTGCGTGGACACCTCGATGGGGCTGACCCCGCTGGAGGGCCTGGTGATGGGCACTCGTTCGGGTGATATCGATGCGGGCGTGGTCTTCCACCTGCACCGGGTCGGCGGGCTCTCGATCGACGAGATCGACGACCTGCTCAACCGTCGCAGCGGCCTGCTGGGCCTGTGCGGCGACAACGACATGCGCGAGATCATGCGCCGCTCGGAGGAGGGCGACGAGGACGCGCGGCTGGCGTTCGACGCCTACATCCACCGGCTGCGCAAGTACATCGGCGGCTACTACGCGGTGCTCGGCCGGGTGGACGCGATCGCCTTCACGGCGGGTGTCGGGGAGAACGCGGCACCGGTCCGGGCGGCCGCCACGGCCGGCCTGGACGGGCTGGGCATCGCGGTCGACCCGGAACTCAACTCGGTACGCTCGCGCGAGCCCCGGCTGATCTCCCCCGAGTACGCACGGGTGGCGGTCGCCGTCGTGCCCACCGACGAGGAGTTGGAGATCGCCCGGCAGGCCTTCGCCCTGGTGCACCGGTCGTCCGAAAACTGACCCCCCGTCGTCTCGCTCCCCGGAATCCTTCGTCGGCGATTCCTCTCGATTCGGGCCGAATGCACCTATAACACGAACGGATAGACTGATCGATATGCGCCGAGCGAAAATTGTCTGCACCCTGGGTCCGGCGACGGACTCCTACGAACAGCTGAAGGCCATCGTCGAGGCGGGCATGAACGTCGCCCGACTGAACATGAGCCACGGCACCCACGCGGACCACGAGGAGCGGTACCGCAAGGTCCGCCAGGTCTCGGAGGACACCGGCAAGGCCATCGGCGTCCTGGCCGACCTCCAGGGTCCCAAGATCCGTCTGGCGACCTTCGCCAACGGCCCGGTGACCGTCGACAACGGCGACGAGTTCACCATCACCACCGAGGACGTCCCCGGTGACCAGCACATCTGCGGGACCACGTACAAGGGCCTGCCCGGCGACGTCAAGGCCGGCGACCCGATCCTGATCAACGACGGCGTCATCGCCCTGGAGGTCGTCAGCGTCGACGGCCCGCGGGTGCGGACCGTGGTCGTCGAGGGCGGCGTGCTCTCGAACAACAAGGGCATCAACCTTCCCGGCGCGGCCGTCAACGTGCCCGCGCTGTCCGAGAAGGACAAGGACGACCTGCGCTTCGCGCTGGAGCTGGGCGTCGACATGGTCGCCCTCTCGTTCGTCCGCAACGCGGCCGACGTCAAGGACGTCCACGAGGTCATGGACGCGGTCGGCATCCGGGTGCCGGTCATCGCCAAGATCGAGAAGCCGCAGGCCGTCGAGGCCATGGAGGAGATCGTCCTCGCCTTCGACGCCATCATGGTCGCCCGCGGTGACCTGGCCGTCGAGTACCCGCTGGAGCGGGTGCCGCTGGTCCAGAAGCAGCTCATCACGCTGGCCCGCCGGAACGCCAAGCCCGTCATCGTCGCCACCCAGATGATGGAGTCGATGATCCACGCCTCGCGCCCGACCCGCGCCGAGGTCTCCGACGTCGCCAACGCCATCCTGGACGGCACCGACGCGGTCATGCTCTCCGCCGAGTCCAGCGTGGGCAAGTACCCGATCGAGACCGTCCGCACCATGAGCCGGATCTGCGAGAAGGCCGAGGAGGAGCTGCTCTCCCAGGGTCTCCAGCCGCTCAACCCGGGCCGCAAGCCGCGCACCCAGGGCGGCTCGATCGCCCGCGCCGCGTGCGAGCTGGGCGACTTCCTCAACGGCAAGGCGCTGGTCGCGTTCACCAAGTCCGGTGACACCGCGCGCCGGCTCTCCCGGTACCGCTCGCCGATCCCGGTGATCGCGTTCACCCCGGACAACGCCACCCGCAACCAGCTCTCGCTGAGCTGGGGCGTCGAGGCCCACGTGACCGAGCAGGTCGGCTCGACCGACGAGATGGTGGCCCAGGTCGACGGCGAACTGCTCCGCATCGGCGAGCTGGCCGAGGGCGACACCGTCATCGTCACCGCCGGCTCCCCGCCCGGCGTCCCCGGCAACACCAACATGGTCCAGGTCCACCACCTCGGTACCCGCAGCGACAAGTAGTCCCCCGCACGACGCCCGTGGGGCGGCTCCTCCGGTCGGAGGGGCCGCCCCACGGGCGTTCGGTTCCGGTGTCCGGGCCGGAGCCCGCCCGGGGCTACTTCGCGTTGCCCACGTACGGGGTGTCGTCGTTGTAGAGCTGCATACCGGGGATCGTCAGGGTGCCGCCGAACTGACCGGCCTGGACGGCGGTGACGCCGGTCAGCTCCAGCCAGAGCGGCAGTTGGAGCTGACCTATCAGGTCGTACAGCCACTGTGGCAGGGGCCCGTCCGGCGTGAGGGTGAGCTCCCCCAGGTCGATCGGGATCGGCAGGCCCAGCACCTTGGACAGGTGGCCGGAGAGCCGCTCCACGTACATGGTGACGGTGCCGCTGCGCATGGTCGAGACCGAGCCGGGCGCGCCCTTGACGTGGAAGGTCTTGTCGTTGCCCTCCAGCGTCGACATGTGCAGGTTCTCGATGTCGACGCTCTCGACCTCGAACTTCAGCACCCGCTTGGTGCCGGTGGGCGTCTGGACGTTGACCACACCGAGCAGCACCGCGTGGTTCAGCACCAGCCGGGAGGTCTGCAGGGTCCAGTTCTGGTCCGGGACGAGGATCGGGTTGTCCGGCGGCTTGCCGGCCGGGTTGAGCGCCTTGGTGTCGACCAGGCAGTTCGGGTCCTTGGTCGGCGTGGCCGAGGCCGAACCGGAGGGCGTCGGGGTACCCGGCGCGGAGGACCTGGCCGGGGCCGACGGCGAGGAGCTCGCCCCGGAGCCCGCGGAGGAACCGGCGGTGGGCTTGGTGGAGGACTTGGTGGAGGGCTTGGTGGAGGGCTTGGCGGAGGCCGAACCGCTCGGTGCTCCGGACGGTGCTCCGGACGGGGTGCCGCTCGGGACACCGCTCGCCGTACCGCTCGGGGTGACGGGCGCAGGCGCGGTGGCGGTCGGCGCCGGTGCGGTCGGGGCGGGTCCGGTCGGCGAGGGCGCGGGAGCGGCCGGGGCCACCGCGTGGAGGCCGGCGGACGGCGCCGCGGTCGGGCTCGGCGCACCGCCCGGGCGGACGAGGTCGATGACGCCCCCGACGATGTCGTCGATGAGCCCGGCCCGGGTGGCCCCGCCCGCGGTGCCGGCGGTCGCGGCCGGCGGCGGGGTCGCGGCCTTCGGCTGAGGTGCCGACGGCGCGGCACTCGTCGCCGCGGCGGTCGGCGCGGCAGTCGGCGGGACGGCCGTCGGGACGGCCGTCGTGGGGACGGCGGGCGTGGGGACGGCCGTCGGGGCCGTGGCCGGCACACTCGCCGGTGGAGTCGCCGGGGCGGTCGTCGGGGCGGTCGCCTCGGGAAGCGGGACCGACGGGCCCGGGATCGGCGGCGGCAGCTCGCTCTTCGGGACGGGCGTCTCGGCCACCTTCGGCGGCAGCGGCGCGGCGTCCGGCGCGGTGGCGCACGGCTTGCTCGCCGAGGTCTCGGCGATGGCCGAGCCCGGCGTGTAGGCGGCGGCCATCAGCAGGGCGGTCGGTACCGCGGCCATCGCCAGCGCGCGGCCGCGCAGGCGGATCCGGACGGGTGTCCGGGGCGCCGCGTGCCGGGCGGAGCGCGGGGCGGGAACGACGGGATCCCCCTGCCGCTCGTCGGGCTCGGTCACCGAACCTCCTTGGGCTCGCCGGCCTGCGGCGGAACGGTTCCCTCGGCGGCGGGCCCGGCCGGGCCCCCGACCGACGGTTCGCCCTGGGCGGGGACGGCCGGGAGCGGCGCGGTGGCGGCCTCGGCGTCGGTCCCCTCGGCGGCGAACGCCCCGGCGGCAGCCGTCCCGGTGGCGGTCCTCTCGGCGACGCCCTGGTCGGCACCCGGGTCGACGGCCTCGACCGCCGCCTCCGGCACCGGCGCCCAGGCCATCATCAGCCCGCCGCCGATGAGCCCGGGCAGCAGGGCCAGGCCGAAGCCGGCCAGGTTCGAGACCGGGATCGAGACGAGGATGAGCAGCGTGGTGGCGACGCCCGCGAAGATCCGCACGGCGGGCTGGAACCAGGCGGTGAAGCCGAGCAGGATCAGCAGCACGCCGATGATCAGCGAACCGGCGCCCGCCGTGGTCGACATGGCGATGGTGACGCCGCCCAGCGACAGGTTCGCATAGGGGAAGTACAGGATCGGGACGCCGGCGATCATGGCCAGCAGACCGCCCCAGAAGGGCCGGGTACGGCGGAATTCGCGGAAGTTCCGCCAGAGCCATCCGACCGGGTTCCGGTGTTCGGGCCGAGCGTCGGCCGTTGCGCTGGACATGGTGCAGCTCCTCGATGTCTCTACGAGGGAGAAACAGTGGCGTGGGGCCGGGGGGGGGCGGGGGCCCCCCCCCCCCCCCCCCAAAGGACCCCCCCCCCGGGGGGCCCCCCCCCCGCCCCCCCCACCCAGCGGAAACACCCCCCGTGGGCC
>NZ_JBHXDN010000029.1:100364-104001 GCF_042726075.1 Kitasatospora sp. NPDC127035
TTGGGGTTTACTTGTTGCACATCCGTTTGTGCATTCTGTGTGTTTTCGGGGGGGGGGGGGGGGGGGGGGGGGGCGGCCCCCCCCCCCCGGCCCTGAAGGACCCCTCACTCGGGTGCGCCGACCGGCGCACCGTCAGACGAGGCTCAGAAGCACTCGTTGCCCGGGCCGTCGCCGCTCTTGAGCTTGAGGCTCAGACCGTTGAGGACGAAGGTGCCGGCCGACGTGGCGCGTGCGACCTGCTCGACGCCGGTGAGGTCGGCCTCCCTGGCGGCCTGGGCGAAGCCGACGGCGCCGGTCGGAAGCTTCTTGCCGGCTTCCTTGAGGGCCGGGTGGCCCTTCCAGCCCTGGGTCGCCGAACCGGTGAGGGTCGAGGCGTCCTGACCGATGTTGATGTCGGTGAACTTCGCGTCGGCCTTCAGCTGCTCCAGGTCGATCAGCAGGTTGTGCGCGGTGACCGGCTTGTCCTTGTCGGTGCCGGCGTTCAGCTGGAGGGTGATCTTGCCGAGGCCGAGCGCCGAGAGGTCGGTCACCACCGACTGGCAGAGGTTCTCGATGATGGCGTCGTCGAAGGCCGAGACGGCGACCGGGTGCGGCGTGCCGTTGGCCTCGATGTCGACCGTGCCGAACTGGGCGAAGTTGGTGCCCTTGAGGTGCGAGGTCTTCACCTTGAACTGCTGGCCCGAGATGCTGAACGACGCCGCGAGCGCGCTGTTGGCGATCGAGACGCCGACCATCGCGGTGGCCGCGACGCTCGGCACCATCACCAGGGCGAAGCGCTTCCAGCGGGTCTTGCCGTGGGTCTGGGACATGCGTGTCCTCCTATCGGACGTACATCTCCGGCTCCCCGGCGGTGCGTCCCGCACCGGTGGGGGGCCTGGGATGGGAGAGAGCTACGTCCTCGGTAGCGGAGAGCGCCGTGACAACACGGGCGATCCCCCCGAGCGACAACCAGTGACCGCGCGGGCAGCGCGGCCTGACGAAGGACAGGAACCGCCGTGGGACCGCGGATACCCCCCTGCCTTCATGCCGGCGGCCGGGGCCGACGGCTGCCCGGTGGGGATCCCCCGCTCCGTCGTCCCCGGCCGGCTGCCGGGAGTTGGAGTGTGGGGACCGGGCGTGCCGATGCTGCTCGAATCCCGGGCTGAGCACAAGAGGTTCATTACTGACGGGTAATCCAACATCGGACGGCGATGATCATGGAATGAGCCACATGAACACGCAGAGTCACGAATTGAAGGAATGGTGACGGCGAAATCCCCCGGAAACATCAGCGAAACACCCGTGGACGGTCACATGTCGTGACCGTCCACGGGTGTTGTCAAGATTTGGTAAACCTCTGGCGCGGCGACCGGATTGTCGCCAAATCACCAGCGGCACCGCAGGTCGTCCACCGTGCCGGAACAGCGGCCTCCGGCCCGCCCGGCGGGCCCGGAACGACAGGGCCTCAGAAGAGCACGCGCGCCAGTGCCTGGCGGGCCGCCGTGACCCTCGGGTCCTCGGTGCCGATGACCTCGAACAGCTCCAACAGCCGGACCCGGACGGCGTTCCGCTCCTCGCCGAAGGTCCTGCCCACCGTGTTGACCAGGCGGCCGAACGCGTCCTCGACGTGCCCGCCCACCAGGTCCAGGTCGGCCGCCTGCAGCTGCACCTCGACGTTCTTCGGGTCCGCGGCGGCCGCGGCCCGGACCGCCTGCAGGTCCAGACCCTCCACCCGGCGGAGCAGCTCCGCCTGGGCCAGGCCGAGCTTCGCCTCGGTGTTGCCCGGCTGCTCGGCCAGCACGTTCTCGTACGCCTGGACGGCGCCGCCCAGGTCGCCCCGGTCCAGCGCGTCGTGCGCCGCCGCCAGGGCCGGGTCCTCGGGCCTGCCCGGCGCCTCGGCGGACTCGGCGCCGCCCGGCAGACCGGCACCGCCGACGATGCCGAAGCGCTGCTCGGCGACCAGGATCAGCTGGTCCAGCACCTTGCGGACGTTGGCCTCGTTCTCGGCGCCCTGGAAGAGGGGCACCAGCTGGCCGGCCACCACGGCCATCACGGCCGGGATGCCCTGGATGCCGAACTGCTGGGCGATCAGCTGGTTGCTGTCGACGTCGATCTTGGCGAGCACGATCCGGCCGGCGTACTCCTCGGCCAGACGCTCCAGGATCGGACTGAGCTGCTTGCAGGGCCCGCACCACTCGGCCCAGAAGTCGATGACGACCGGCACCTCGGTGGAGCGCTGGACGACCTCGGTCTCGAAGGTGTCCTCGGTGACATCGATGACGAGCGGGTAGTCGACCCCGACCGGGGCGACTCCGTCCTCCTCGGCGGCGGCCGCCTGGCGGGCCCGCTCGGCCCGGGCCTGCTCGGCCTTCTGGGCAGCTTCGCCGGCTGCCTTCACTGCGGCGAGATCGACCGCACCGCGCAGGGCGGAGCTGTTGGGACGCGAATTCCGTGGCTGCATGGCACCATCCTCCCCCGTCCGCCCTGCCTGCGGGCACCACCTTCCGGAAAACCGACCCGCGCGGGCTGCGCGGCCTCGATTCCCCCGGTGGAGAACCCGACCCCCGATAACCTGAACCGTTCGGTGCGGATCCCCATCCGCACCCGTGCCGCTCCCGTCCCACGGGGTGGCGGCGCCTGGTCGTCGTCAGCTTTCGCTACGAGTCGTAGCGTAACTGGATCGAGGGCACCCGCCGCAACCCCCGCCGGCACTCCCGCAACGTGAGCTGCCCCACTTTCCGGCTCGGCCCGGCTGACCTGGACACGGTGAAGTCGCTACCGTTACCAGCCCCACCCATGTTACTTACCGGTAAACTGCAAGGAGGCCCGGTGCCGGCCCCCCAGCCCCCCGTGACCCCGGCGCACCCGGCCCGCCCGGACGAACCTCCGGAAACCCCGGAGAACCCCGACGGCGCGACCGTCCGCGCCAAGGGTCGTCCACGCAGCGCGGCCGCCGACCGCGCCATCCTGGACGCCACCCGCGAGACCCTCGCCGACCTCGGCTGGGGCGGTCTCACCATGGGCCACGTCGCCACCCGCGCGGGCGTCGCCAAGACCACCCTGTACCGGCGCTGGCCGTCCAAGAACGAGCTGGTGGTGGACGCCGTCGCCAGCCTCTTCGACGAGCTGGTGATGCCCGACCTGGGCAGCCTGCGGGCCGACATCGAGGGCGTGGTCGCCCAGTTCGCCGACCTGCTGGCCCGACCGGAGACCCAGGCGGCCCTGCTCGCCCTGTTCGCCGAGGGCACCCGCGACCGGCAGCTGCGCCGGCGGATCCGCGAGGCGATCGTCGACCCCCAGAAGAGACTGGTCCGGCAGGGCAGGGCCGCCGCCCAGGCGCGCGGCGAGCTGGCCCCGGACTGCGACGAGAAGACCGCCGGGGAGGAGATCGACATCATCTTCGACACCATCGCCGGGACGGTCGAGCACCGGGTGCTGGTCAGCGGCGAGCCGATCACCGGCGAGTGGACCCGGCGGTTCACCAACCTGCTGCTCGGGCCGTTCCCCAGCCTGCTGGCACCCTGACGGCGCCGCCGGAGCCGTCCGGCGGCGCCCCGACGGCCCCGTGGCCCCCCCCCCACCGGAGGGGGGGCGGGGGGGCGGCCCCCCCGGGGCGGGCGGGGGCGAAACCCAGTGGGATTATAAAAACTACCACCCC
>NZ_JBHXDN010000030.1:0-103829 GCF_042726075.1 Kitasatospora sp. NPDC127035
GTTCCCCCCCCCCCCCGCGCGCCGCGGGGCCCGCGGGCCCCCGGGTACGGGGGGCCCGGGGCCGTTCAGGGGCGGGGGTGCGACCCCCGCCGGTCAGAGGCTGTCCGGGGTCCAGTCGGCGACGAGTCCGAGGAGCCCGGGGAATCGGGCGTCCAGGTCGTCGATCCGGACGTGGCTGCGCCGCTCCAGGCCGTACTGGCGCTGGCGGATGACGCCCGCCTGGCGCAGCGCCTTGAAGTGGTGGGTCAGCGAGGACTTGGGCCGGTCCAGCCCGAACCAGCCGCAGGGGTGGTCGAACCGCTCCCGTTCCAGGAGGAGCTTGCGGACGATGGTGAGCCGCAGCGGGTCGCTCAGGGCCCCGAGTACGAGCTCCAGCCTGAGCTCCTCGACGGCCGGCTCGGGAAGCGCCTCCGGCAGGTCGGCCGGTTCCGGCAGGACGACGAAGGGCGGGGCCTGGCGCAGCGTCGAAGGCATGGGCGACTCCTCGTGGGCCGAAAGGATTTCGGACTCTCCTGTACGAGTCTCATCGTACTGCATGCTATGTTCGAGTTAACTCGTACTACGTCTGGCGGAGGGAGCGACCATGTCGGAGAGTCGGACGGTGTCGGTGCAGGAGGTCGCCGAGGCGGACCTGCCGACGCCCGGGAGGGAGCAGGGGGCGGCCGCGGGGACGCCCACCTGGTGGGTGTGGCTGGCCGCGTGGCCGGTGACCGCGGTGTTCGTCCTGTCCAACGCGGCGACCCCGCTGTACGTGGTCTGGCAGCGGGACATCGGGTTCTCCAAGGGCACCCTGACCGTCGTGTTCGCGTTCTACATCGTCGGGCTGCTGGGCTCGCTGCTGGTCTCCGGCGTGGTCTCCGACCGGCTCGGCCGCAAGCCGGTGCTGCTGCCCGCGCTGGGTCTGGCGGTGGCCGCCTGCGCGATCTTCGCCACCGCCTCGTCGGTCGCCGCGCTGATCGTGGCCCGGCTGTTCACCGGCATCGCGGTCGGCGCCGTGGTCTCGGCCGGCATGGCGGCCGTGACCGACGTGGCGGGCCCGGCCCGCAAGCGCCTCGCCGCCCTGCTCGCCTCCTGCGCGATGGTCTTCGGCGCGGGCCTCGGCCCGCTGCTCGCCGGGGTGCTCTCCGAGACGGCGCCCGGCCCGACCGTGACCGTCTTCGTGGTCGAGGCGGTGCTGCTGGCCACCGCGGTCTTCGCGGTGCTGCGGATGCCGGTCCGCCGGCCTGCCGCGCCGGCGAAGGGCGCCTGGATCCGGGTGCCCGGGGTCCCGCGCGGCAACGGCCTGCAACTCGCCCTCGGCATCGCGGTGTTCGCGCCCGGCATCACCGCGACCTCGTTCGTGCTCTCGCTCGGCCCGTCGCTGCTCTCCGGCCTGCTCGGCACCACCAGCCGGATCGTGGCCGGCGCGATGGCCTTCGTGATGTTCCTGACCGCCACCGCCGTGCAGTTCGCCGTCCAGAAGCTGCGCCGGCGCACCATCCTGATGGCCGGCGCGGTCTCCACCACGCTGGCCATGGTGACGCTGATCGCCGCCGTCCACGCCTCCTCCGTTCCCGTGCTGGTCGCCTCGGCCCTGCTCGCCGGGGCCGGCCAGGGCATGGGCCAGCTCGGCGGTCTCTCGCTGCTGAACTCCGCCGTCCCGCCGCGGCGCCTGGCCGAGGCCAACGCCGCGCTCAACGTGGGCGGTTACGTGCCGGCCGGGCTGCTCCCGGTGTCGGCCGGCTACCTCAGCGACTCCGTCGGGCTCACCGACGGGGCGACGGTCTTCGGCGTCGTCCTGCTGGTGCTGGCCGTCGCCGGCGGCCTGATCGTGGCCGGCAGCCGGGGCCGGCTGCCGGAGACCACCTGACCGGTCCGGCCTCCCCGACCGGCCCCCGTCCGGCCGGGTCGACCGGACCCGGGGTCCGACGGACCCCCGGCGAAGCGCACCGCGGCGATGCCCGCGGTGCGCTTCCGCGTGCGCCGGCCGCGCCCGCAGGGCCGGCCCGCCCGGGGTGCTACCTCGCGCTGATCGCGCGGAACAGCAACTCGGCGGTCTCGGACCAGCGTTCCACCACGTCGGCCCGCTCGTGGAGCACGTCCGAGATGTGCTGGGTGCCGAAGAACGCGGCCACCAGCGACCGCGCCGCCGCGTGCGGCGAGACCCCCTCCCGCAGCTCGCCCGCCGTCCGGGCGCTGATCAGCAGCGCGGTCAGCAGCTCGGTCCAGTCCACGTACGGGGTGGGCAGCTCGGCGTCTATCTGCGGCCGTTCGATCTGCAGCCGGGCGCCCGCCTGGACGACGATGTCGTCCCGGAACGCCGCCGCCGCACCCGCCAGCAGCCGTGCGGCCGTCTCCAGCGGCCCGCGCCCCTCGGCGGTGACCTCCTCCAGGAGCATCGGCCACCGGGCGTAGTGCTGTTCCACCACCGCGATGGCCAGCGCCTCCTTCGTCGGGTAGTGGAAGTAGACGGCGCCCTTGGTCATCTCGACCCGGTCCGCCACGTCCTTGACCGAGGTGTGGCGGAAGCCCTGTGTCGAGAAGAGTTCGGCGGCGGCGGTCAGCACCAGCAGTTTGGTGCGGGCCGCCCGGTCCTGTTTGGGGTCGGGGCCCCGCCGGGTGGTGATTCTGCGCACAGGGAACGGGGAGGTGGTCTGCGGCTCGGGCATGGACGGCTCCTGTGATGGTGGGGTCAACGGTGGTGCCGGATCGTCAGGGCGGGGGCGATTTGGACAGAGTGGCGCAAAATTTCGCCTCGACGGTAAACCTTCCAGAAGGTATGTTCCTGAGCTGTCGCTCCGGTAGGCACCGAAAGATAGCGGGCCTGCTCCCGTCGCCGCGACATGGGGGAGGAAGAATTCATGAACGTCCTGTCATCTCAGGTGCCCGGGCAGCGCCGTCCGCTGCTCCGGGAGGGCTGGAACGGCCTGCGTTTCGACCGGCACCTGCCGCGGGAGGCGGTCCACAAGCACGCCGACCCCGAGGTGCTCCTGACGGACGCCGTGCGGCTGGAGGAGGAACGGTTCGCGGTCGCCGCGCGCTGGCTCCGCGACCACCACCTCGGTCACCGGCGGGCAGCGGCGTCCGACCCGATGATGCTGGCCGAGACGGTCCGCCAGACCGCGATCCACCTGGCCCACCGGTTCCACGGCAGCACCTACGGCCACCCGTTCGTGCTGAACGAGCTCACCGTCGACCTCGACGAGGCCCTGTCGCCGACCGGCCCGGACGGCCTGGACGTCGGCCTCGACCTGCGCTGCCCGCCCGCCGCTCCCCGGCCCGGCCGGGAGCGGTTCGCGCTGGAGGGCCTGGCCTGGGCCGGCCACCGGCCGGTGGGGCGGGTCCGGATGCGCTGGGAGGTGCTGGAACCCGGCCGCTACGCGTCCCTCCGGCGACGGTCGGCCGACGCGGCGGGGGAGCCCGGGACCGCCCCGACCGCGCCCGTGCCGCCGGAGCCCCGGCGGGTCGGGCAGACGACCGACCGTGACGTGGTGATCGCCGCCGACCCGGCCCGCCCCGACCGCTGGTGGCTGCGGCCCTTCGAGGACCATCCGGTCCTGTTCGACCACCCCGTGGACCACGTACCCGGCATGGTCCTGATGGAAGCCTTCCGGCAGGCGGCCGCCGCCGCGTACGGGGCCGGTGACGCGGTCCGCGAACTGCGGGAACTCGCCACCGTGTTCACCGCCTTCGGCGAGCTCACGACGCCGGTCGCGATCGTCGCCGAGCCGGCGGACGGCGGCCCGGCCGGGGCGCTGCGCCTGACGGCGGTGCAGGACGGCCGGCCGATCGCCGCCGCCCGGGTGCGCCTGACGGCGGCGCCGGGCCCGGCCGGTGCGGGCCCGGTGGGTGGGGGAGCGGCGGCAACGGGCCCGGTGGGCGCGGGTGCGGGCCCGGCGGCCGGGCCGGCCGGGGCGGAGGGCAGGGCATGCTGAGCGACGTCCGGGCCGAGGGGCTCGACGCCGGGGTGCTCGACGCCGGGGTGCTCGACGTCCGGGTGCTCGGCGAGCTGGCCGGGACCGCCCGCCGGGACGCCGGGCGGGCCGAGGAGCTGCGCCGGCTGACCGGCGAGGTCGCCGACGGGATCACCCGGGCCGGCTTCCCGCGCCACTTCGTCCCGCGCCGGTGGGGCGGCACCGCCGGGGAGTTCGGGGCACTGGTGACCGGGGCGTCGACGCTGGCCGAGTCCTGCGCGGGCGCCGCCTGGTGCGCCGCCCTGTACGCGGCGCACGGCCGGCTGGCCGCCTACCTCCCGACGGAGGGGCAGCGCGACCTCTGGGGCGGCGGCCCCGACGTCCGGATCGCGGCCGCGGTCGTCCCGCCGCAGGGCCGGGCCGAGCGGGTGGGGGATGGCTGGCGCCTCGACGGCGAGTGGCGGCCGGCCAGCGGCGCGGACCACGCGGAGTGGATCCTGCTCGCCTCCTGGACCGAGGGTCCCGCAGGCCGCGAGCACCGGGTCTTCGCCGTGCCCCGTTCGGAGTTGACGGTGCTGGACACCTGGCACTCGGCCGGGCTGCGCGGCAGCGGCAGCACGTCCGTGGCCGCCGACGGGGTCCGCGTCCCGGACCACCGCACGCTCACGCTGGACGCGCTGCTCGTCCCGCAGCAGGACGCCGCCCGCTGCCACACCGTGCCGTACCCGATGGTCGCGGCCCTGGTGTTCGCCACGCCGCTGCTGGGCATCGCCCGGGCCGCCCTGCGCGAATGGACTGCCGGCGCCCGGCGCGCGGTCGACCCGCACCCGGCCGCGCACACCGTGCTGACGCACGCCTCGGCCAGGATCCACACGGCGGGGCTGCTGCTCGACGGCGCCGCCGCCCGGGCCGACCGGGGGGAGATCACCGCGCTCGCGGTGGCCGAGAACCGTCGTGACGCGGCGACCGCCGCCGTGCTCTGCCGTGAGGCGGTGGACGCGCTGTTCCTCGCGGCCGGTGTCGGGGCGCAGGCCCCGGGCTCGGTCCTGCAACGCGCCTGGCGGGACGCGGCGGCGGTGGCGGTGCACCGCACCCTCGACCCGGACGCGGCGGCCCGGGGCTACGCGGAGGCGGTCCTCGGCGCCGGCGGCGGTGCGGCGTGAGCGGTACGGCGCCCGCCCCGATCGCCTTCTTCGACGTCGACGAGACGCTGATCGCGGCCAAGGGGATGCTCGCGTTCTGGGACTTCTGGACGGCGGACCCGGCCCGCACGGACCCCGCGCACACGGACCCCGCCCGTACGGACCCCGCGCACACGGACCCCGCCCGTACGGACCCCGGCACCGCCGGGCCCGCCCCGACCGGGCCGGCGCGGCGACCCGGGGCACCGGACCTCCGGGCGGCGATGGCCGCGGGCGTGCCCCGCGAGGAGCTGAACCGGATGTACTACCGCCGGTTCGCCGGCGTGCCCGCCACCGCGCTGCGGTCGGCGGCACGCCGGTGGTACGAGGAGTACCGCCGGGGCGCCGCGGCCTTCGTCACGGCGAGCCTCGACGCGTTGGCCCGCCACCGGGACCTCGGGCACGAGGTGGTCCTGGTGTCCGGGTCGCTGCGCCCGCTGCTGGAGGCGGTGGCGGAGGACTTCGGCGCCGCCGCGGTGCGCTGCACCGAGCAGCTGGCGGCGGGGGGAGTGCTGACCGGGGAGGTGGACCGGCCGATGATCGGGCAGGCCAAGGCGGACGCGGTGGCGGCGCTGGTCCGGGCGCGGGGCGTCCGGCCGGCCGACTGTTTCGCGTACGGCGACCATGAGAGCGATCTCGCGATGCTCCGCACGGTCGGGCACCCGGTGGTGGTGAACGGCTCGGCGGAACTGCTGGCGGAGGCCGCGCGCGCGGGCTGGCCGGTGCTCGACGGGCGGCGCGGTCCGCGCCGCCCGCCGGGGCCGCCGGCGCGTCCGGCCGTCGCACACCGATCGGTTTCCGTCTGATGTGCGGACAGCCGGGCGGGCGTGCCCCCTGTCCTGAGAACATTCCTTTAGGAAGGTATGTTCTTGACCAGGAGGGCGCCCGCATGATCAAACAGGAGCGAGCACGGCGTACGCGGGAGAAGGTGCTGGACGCCGCCGCAGAGGAGTTCTCCGCCCAGGGGTACAGCAGGGCCACCCTCAACGCGGTGGCGCAGCGGACCGGCATGACGAAGGGGGCCCTGTACGGGCACTTCGCCTCCAAGCGGCTGCTGGCCGGGGCGCTGCTGCTGCAGTCCCGCAAGGTCTGGGAGGAGATGCGCCAGGCCCGGGACGTCCCGGGCGCCGCGGCCGGCGCGGTGCTGGAGTCGCTCGTCCTGGACCTGGCGCACCGGCTGAAGGAGGACGTCAGGCTGCGGGCGGCGCTCCGGCTGGCGACCGACTGCCCGGCGCTGGCCCAGATGGTGCCGGACATCTTCGAGGACGTGCAGCGGGGCCTGGCGAACCTGATCCGTCGGGCCCAGGGGGAGGGGAGCATGGCGCCCAGGCCGCCCGAACTCGTCGCCCAGCTGCTCCTGGCCGTGATGCACGGCGCGCCGCACGTGTCGTTCGGGCCGCCGGGCGCCTGCGGTTCGGCCGGCGCCTACGAGGCGGCGTGGCGGTTACTGCTGGCGGCGCTCGCCGGCCCGGCCGCCGGGACCGCCGCGACCGCCGGGGCCCCGGTTCCGGAGGGCGGGACTCCGGCGGGGTGCAGCCTGTGCCCGGATCCACGGGTCGTATGAGGGTTCCGTTACGGAACCGTTGAAAATACCCTCGTGAAGGTATTTTTAGGGAGAATGTGGCTGCCCCGGACCTCCGGGGCAGCCCACCGCCCGGCGGCGGACAGACCGGTCGCGGGTCGCGAACCGAGACGATGTGACGGAGGGGTGTCATGAGTGTGCTGCACGAAAGGATCGGATCGTCCGCCCTGTACCAAACGGAATTCGGTCACGCCCCGGAGGATTCGGCGCGGGTCGCCGCCCGGCGCGCGGCGGGTCATGCCGAGCACGTCGACGACTTCGACATGCGGCACCTCCGGTATTTCCTCACGGTGGTCCGGGCGGGGACCGTTTCGGCGGCTGCCCAGGAACTCCGGATATCCCAGCCGAGCCTCAGCCAGCAGATCAAGAGACTGGAAAGCCGGGTCGGCGCCTCGCTCTTCATCAGGAGTTCACGCGGTGTCGAACTGACGGCGAGCGGGCGGGCATTCCTCCGGGAAATCCAGTCCATTCCCGGGCAGCTCCGCTCGGCGATCGCCGCGGCTGCCCCGACCCCCCGGGTCTGGCCGGTCGGGGTCTGCGGCGGGGTGCCGACCGAGGTCCTCGCCGAGGTGCAGAACGGACTGGCCGGCGAGCAGGCCGACGGGGCCGTCCGGGCGGGCGCAGAGCTGCGCATGCGGCACGTGGGTGCGGCCGACCAGCCGGAGCTGCTGCACCACGGCGAGCTGGCGTTCGGCATCGTCCGGCTTCCGGTCACCACACCCGGTCTGGTCGGCGCGGTGGTCTGGGACGAACCGCTCGGGGTGGTCATGCGCCCCGACCACCGGTTGGCCGCCCGACCCGGCCTGACCTGGGACGATCTCGCCACCCAGCGGTTGCTCTGGTACGACGAGGGGTGTGCGCCGGGCTACGCCGAGACGATCCCGGCGCAGCTCGCCGCACTCGGCTGGCGGGCCGAGCTGCACCCTGTCGACGACCAGCAGGCGCTCTTCGTGCACACCCTGCAGACCGCCTGCGACCTGGTGGCGCTGCGTCCGCGGCTCGCCGTGCAGGGCGAGACGCAACTCCACTGGCGCCCGCTGCCCACCAGTGCGGCGCCGCGTGAACGGCTGGCGGTCACCGCGCTGGCCGGCGGCCGGGCCGCCCGGGTGCTCGCCCAGGTCGCCGAGCGGCAGGGCTGGCCCTTCCTCGCCTGAGGAGTTCGCCTTCCGCCGGTCCGCTGCCGTCCCACCCCCACCTCCCACCGCTGTCGCCACCTCTGCCCCCACCCGTATGCCCGGCCCGGAGAATGTTTTCTCCGGGCCGGGCGATTTTTTGCCCCGGGGTCATGGAAGGTTCACTTCCGGTGCCCGGGCGACTCCTTGCGGTCCCCCTCGTAGGGTCGGCCCATAGGACCGGTCCTATGGCTTCCACGCATTTTCTGTCTTGGCCCTCGGAACGCCGTTCGAACTATGGTTTGAGTGCGAAAGCGGGCAGGCCGGAACCGGGAACGGAAAACCCCGGAGGCCGTGCCGGTGACCCGCCGCCCGAGGAATTCCGGGCAGGGCGCCGGACGGTATTCACCGGCCGATCCACCAGTCGATCCGTCGTCGTCCATGTCGTTCCCGACGACGTTCAGGCCGCCGTTCCGTCCGCCACACCGACATTCGAGCTGGGAGCCGGGGAAGTCGTGATCTCGACCAAGTTGACAGAATTGCTGGGAATCGACCATCCGATCGTCAGCGCACCGATGGGCGGCGTCTCCGGCGGCCGGCTGGCCGCCGCCGTCACCCGCGCCGGGGGGCTGGGGCTCGTCGGCGTCAGCTACGGCGACGCCGCGTTCATCGACGAGCACCTCCCGCAGGCCGCCGAGGGCGGCGGCGTCTGGGGCGCCGGCTGCGTGATGTTCACCTTCGACGAGCGCCCCGGCCTCTGGGACAAGGTGCTCGGCTACGCGCCGCCCGTCATCGCCCTCTCCTTCGGCGACGCCGAGCAGGTGGGCCGCTACGTCTCCTCCGCCGCCGCGAGCGGTGCCCGGGTCGTGGTGCAGGTGCACGACACCGAGCAGGCCGTCGTGGCGCTGCAGGCCGGCGCGTCGGTGCTGGTGGTCCAGGGCGCCGAGGCCGGCGGCCACCACAAGACCCGGGCCACCCTCCCGCTCGTCCCGGCCGTGCTGGACCTCGTCCGGGGCGCCGTCCCGGTGGTCGCGGCCGGCGGGTTCGCGGACGGCCGGGGCCTGGCCGCGGCGCTGGCGCTCGGCGCCGACGGCGTGATGATGGGGACCCGCTTCGCGCTCACCGTCGAGTCGATCGCGACCGCCGGCTTCAAGACCTCGCTGACCGCCGCGGGCACCACCGACACCGTCAACACCCGGTCCTTCGACGTGCTCCGCGGCATCCCGTGGGACGAGGTCTACCAGGCGCGCTCGGTGAGCAACGCCTTCACCCGCGAGTGGACCGGCCGCGACGACGACCTCGCCGCCCGCCGCGCCGACGTCGAGCCGGGCTGGACCGCCGCCGTCGCCCGCGACGACGTCAGCCAGCGCGCCCTGTTCGCCGGCGAGGTCCTCGACCTGGTCAAGGACGTCCGGACCGCCGCCGCGATCGTCGAGGACACCGTCTCCGAGGCGGAGACCGTCCTGCGCGGCCTGGCGACGCGCATCGGCCGCTGACACCGGCTCAGCAACCGGCGCCGGCTCCGGCCGGCCCCTCCCCGCGTCCCTCCTCCCCGTGTTCGCCCTCTCACCGTCCGTCCTCCCACCGCACCGGAGAACACCGTGATCCACGTCCTCACCCTCACCTACCTGAAGCCCCGTGAGACCGTCACCGCCCACCTGCCGGAGCACAGGGCCTGGCTGCGCGACCACGCCGACCGCGGTCGCATCCTGCTCAGCGGCCCCCGGCCGGACGGCGGCGCCGTCATCGTCACCGCCGACCTCGACGACGCCACCGTCACCGAGCTGATCGAGAGCGACCCCTGGCACACGCTCGGCATCGCCTCCTACGAGCGGACCCCGTTCACCGCGGGCTTCGCCAGCCCCGGCGTGGTCACCACCCCCGAGCCCGGCGACGGCGTGCTGCTCATCAACGTGGCCACCACCGAGTCCGCGCCCGCCACCGTGGCCGCCCTCGCCTCCGCCGTCGAGCACGTCGCCGCCACCGCCGAGGGCTTCCGCGGCTCCCGGCTGCTGACCAGCGTCGAGGGCGACGCGGTGGTGAACCTCGCCGCCTGGTCCGACGAGAAGAGCTTCGACGCGATCTTCGACGACCCCGAGTTCACCCGCCGCTACCAGCGGTTCGCGACCACCACGACGGGTGCCAAGTACCGCCTGTACCGGACCAGCCGGGTCATCACCCCCAACCGCTGACCCGGCGTCCCGGCCGGGAGGCACACCCCCGCGCATCGCCCGACACCCGCCCACACCCCTCACACCGCGTAGGAGAACCATGTCAGGCACGTCCACCCCGGCCCCCGCGTACGACCTGATCGTCGTCGGCTTCGGCGCCGCCGGCCTCTCGGCCGCGCTGTCCTTCGCCGAGGCCACCGACGGCCGCGACCGGCCGGCCAGGATCGCGATCCTGGAGCGCTCCGGCAAGGAGGACCGCGGCGGCGCCACCCGCTGGACGGGCGCCTTCCTGCGGATCGACCAGCAGCGCCGGCTCGACTCCGACTGGGCCGAGCACGTCCACCGGGTCTCCGGCGGCCTGGCCGACCTCGACTACTGCCGCACCGTCGAGCGCGACACCCCCGGCACCCTCGCGTTCGTCGAGAAGCACGGCGTCGAGATCGCCTTCCTGGACTTCCCGCTGCCGCACACCTTCGCCGCCGGCGTCCCGTCCATGGTCCCGCCGGCCAGCCCGCGAGGTGGCGGCGCCGCCATCGTCGAACACCTCGGCGCCGCCCTGGAGGCGGACCCCCGGGTCGACATCCGCTACCTGACCGAGGCCCTGCGCCTCTCCACCGACGAGGACGGCGCCGTCGACGGCGTCGTCGTCCGCTGCCCCGACGGCCTCACCCGCACGCTGGCCGGCCGCGCGGTCGTGCTCGCCTGCGGCGGCTTCGAGGGCAACCCCGAGATGCTCACCCGGTACGTCGGGCAGAACGCCTGCGACCTCCCGCTGATTGCCCCCGGCATCGCCGCCAACCGCGGCGACGCGCTGCGGATGGCGCTGGAGCTCGGCGCCGACACCGCCGGCCAGTTCGACGGCATCCACGCCGAGCCGGTCGACACCCGCACCGACAAGGCCGACGCGGTCCTCTACGGCTTCGCCGCCGGAATCTTCGTCAACGGGCGCCTGGAGCGGTTCTTCGACGAGGGCCGCGACACCTGGGACAACACCTTCGAGCACGTCGGCTACGAGATCTGGAAGAACCAGGACCAGGAGGCGTACTGGATCGCCGACGCCAAGACCCTGGCCATCCCCGGCATCTCCGGTTCGCTGCTCACCGACGTGCCCCCGGAGCAGGCCGACACCCTGGCCGGGCTCGCCGCCAAGCTCGGCATCGACGCCGAGGGCCTGGAGAAGACCGTCGCCGGGTTCAACGCGGCCGTCTCCCCGGGCGAGTTCGACCCCACCCGGCTGGACGGCAAGCACACCGTCGGCCTCACCCCGGCCAAGTCCAACTGGGCCACGCCGCTGGACACCGCGCCGTTCATCGGCATCCCGGTGACCGCCGCGATCTGCTTCACCTACGGCGGCGTCCGCACCGACCTCGACGGCCGGGTCGTCACCCCGTCCGGCACCGCCATCCCCGGCCTGTACGCGGCGGGCGAGGCCACCGGCCTCTTCTACCACGCCTACCCGCCGGCCACCTCGGTGCTGCGCTCGCTGGTCTTCGGCCGCCGTGCCGCGCACCACGTGGCCGCCGGCCAGTCCGCCTGACGCGCACCCGACGTGTCCGCCGGACCCTTCCCGATCCAACCCGCACGTCCGCTTTCTGGAGGAGCCATGAGGATCACCAACATCGACGTCACTCTCCGGGACGGGGGGTACCGCACGGGATTCCACTTCCCGCTCTCCTACGCCCTGGAGCACGCCCGGCTGAGCGTCGAGGCCGGCTTCGACTGGGTCGAGATCGCCTACCGCAAGGGCTCGTTCGCCCCGATCCCCGACCTGGGCCTCACCGGCATCGGCGGCGACGACTTCATCGCCGCCATCGCCCGCGAGATCGGCCCCCACCGGGTCGCGATGATCCTGCACCCGAAGAACATCACCCGCGAGGACCTGCCCGCCATGTACGCGGCCGGTGCCCGTCTCGTCCGCATCATCCTGCCCGCCAAGGGCTACGAACCCGGCCTGGAGTACATCCGTCAGGCCCGCGACCTCGGCTTCACCGTCGGCGTCAACTTCGCCCGGATCAGCCAGTGGCCGGCCCGCGAGGTGGTCGAGGTGGCAACCGCCGCCACCGACGCCGGCGCGGAGGTCGTCTACCTGGCCGACTCCAACGGCAGCCTCTCCCCGCTGGACACCACCGACCTGACCACCCTGACCCGCTCGGTCACCGGCGGCGCGGTCGGCCTGCACGCCCACAACAACCTCGGCCTCGCGCTGGCCAACGCCATCAGCGCCGTCGCGGCCGGTGCGACCTGGATGGACTCCTCGATCCAGGGCATGGGCAAGGGCCCCGGCAACCTCATCGCCGAGCAGTGGCTGGCGCACCTCGACCGCACCGACCCGGAGAAGGCCGGCCACATCGACCTCGCCCCCGTCCTGCGGCTGGCCGAACTGCTGCTGGCCACCGTCCCCGAGGGCCGGCCGTCCCTGCCGCTGCCCGACCTCGTGCTCGGCCGCTACGACCTCTCGGTCGAGCACCGCAAGGAACTGCTCGGCGAGCACGGCGAGGCCATCGCCACCGCGCGCACCCTCGCCGGCGTCCGGTGACCACCCGGTGACCACCCACGCCGGACCGGTCGTGCCGACGGCGGTCTTCTTCCCCCGGACCGCCGTCGGCACGGCGCACGCCCTGGTCCTCGCCCCGGTGACCCCGGGCTGGGACGGCGGCGCCTTCTTCACCCCGGTCGTCCGCACCCTGGTCGGGGCCGGACTGCGGGTCACCGTCGCCGACACCCTCGCCCTCTGGGACGAGGAGGTGACCAGCCTGGCCGGTCTGGCCGCACGCTGGCGCGAGGTGCTGCCGACCTTCGGGCCCGTCGACGTGCTCTGCGGCAACGCCCTGGGCGGCGCCGTCGCCCAGGCGCTGCTCCCTGACATCGACCCCGCCACCGCCGCGCTGTTGGTCTCCGGACCCGCGCGCAGCGACACCGCCCTCGCCGGGCGGCTCGGCGCGATCGCGGACCTGGCCGCCGCCGGCCGGCCCGCCGCCGCCCTCGACCTACTGTCCCGCCGGATCCTGCCGCAGGGCCGGACACCGGACACCGGGGGCGTCCCGGCGCCGGCCACGGAGCCGGACCCCAGGACGGCTCCCGCGACGGAGACCGACGCGGACCCCGCGACGGACACCGAGGCCGGGCGGCGGCTCGCCGGCGGCCTGCGGCTGCTCCGCGACATCGACCTCACCGACGCCGTCCGCGCCCACCCCGGCCCGCTGCTCCAGATCGTCGGCGGCCGGTCCCAGCTCGTCACCCGGCGGCACACCGCCGCCGCTTCCCACCACGTGGTGCACGTCGTCCCCCGAGCCGGCATGCGCCCCCACTTCGACCAGCCCGCAGAGGTCTCCGCACGCGTCGAGGCACTCCTGCGCGAGAAAGGACTCCGGTAATGCCTGCCGCACCCGCCGCACCCGCCGCATCCGCCACCAGGAGCATCGCCGTCCTGCCCGGCGACGGCATCGGACCGGAGGTCGTCGAAGCGGCCCTCGCCGCCGTCGAACGCCTGGGCCTCCCGCTCGACCTGCGCTTCGGCGACATCGGCTGGGAGTGCTGGCGACAGGAGGGCGACCCGGTGCCCGCGCGCACCTGGAAGCTCCTGGAGGAGACCGACACCTGCCTGCTCGGCGCCATCACCAGCAAGCCGCTGCGCGAGACCGAGGCCGAACTCGTCCCCGAACTGCGCGGCACCGGCCTCGGCTACGTCTCGCCCGTCGTCCAGCTCCGCCAGCGCCTCGGCCTCTACGCCAACATCCGGCCCGTCACCGACCTCGACCACGGCCGCTTCGACTTCACCGTCATCCGGGAGAACACCGAGGGCCTCTACGCCGGGCTCGACCTGCACGGCCTCGACGGGGCGCTCTGGGACGCGGTGCGCCACCACCCGAACGCCGCCGCCTCCGGCCCCGAGCACACCAGCGTCACCCTGCGCCTCCAGACCCGGTTCGGCATCGACCGGCTGCTGCGCTTCGGCCTCGAACACGCCCGGGCCCGCGGCAAGCGCCTGCTCACCCTCGTCGACAAGCCGATGGTCCTCCGCAACAGCAGCAACCACCTGCGCGAACGGCTCGAACTGATCGCGGGCGAGTACCCCGGGATCGAGACCGAGATCCTCAACGTGGACGCCGTCGCGCTCTGGATGGTCCGCCGGCCGGAGCGGTTCGGCGTGCTCGTCGCCGAGAACATGTTCGGCGACATCCTCTCCGACCTCGGCGCCGGGGTCATGGGCGGCCTCGGCCTCGCCCCCAGCGGCAACATCGGCGACCAGGGCAGCTACTTCGAGCCCGTGCACGGCTCCGCCCCCGCGATGGCGGGCCGCGGCCGGGCGAACCCGATGGCGATGCTGCTGACCGTCGCCCAGATGCTCGACCACCTCGGGCTGACGGTGCCCGGCGAGGAACTGCGCGCCGCCGTGCGCGGCGTCGCCCGCGCCCGGACCACCGTCACCTACGACCTCGGCGGGACGGCGGGCACCCGCGAGGTGGCCGAGGCCGTGGCCGGAGCCCTGGACGCCGCGGCCTCCCGGCCCTCCGCCGGGGCCGCTGTACGGCGGCCGGGCGCCGGTGATCCACCGGCGGAGACCGACGAGGTCGTCGACCGGCTGGCCCGCCTCGACACCGCCTCGGTCTCCGACGCGCTGGACAGCCTCGGCCTCCCGGGCGTCCTCGCCGGTCTGGCCGCCCGCGTTCCCGGGGCCCGCACCGCCGGACGCGCCTACACCGTCACCTACCGGCCCGTCGACGACACCCGGGGCGGCTTCCGCAACGCGGCCAACTACCTCGACGAGGTACCCGCCGGCTCCTTCGTCGTCGTCGACAACGGCGGCAGCACCGCCTGCACCAACTGGGGCTCGCTGCTCACCGCACTCGCCCGGAGCCGGGGCGCGCGCGGCACCGCCGTGTACGGGTCGGCCCGCGACGTCGCCGAGATCCGGGCCGCCGGGTACCCGCTGTTCAGCACCGGCGTCACCATGGTCAGCGGCAAGAACCGCGTCGAACTCGACGCCACCGGACGGGACGTCACCATCGGCGAGGTCACCGTCCGCCCGGGTGACGTGATCGTCGCCGACGACAACGGAGTCCTCGTCGTGCCCGCCGGACAGGCCGTCGAGGTGGCCGACCGGGCCGAACGCGTCGAAGCCACTGAGGCCGCCATCGCCGAGGCGGTGGCCGGCGGGCTGCGCCTCGACGAGGCCCGCCGGACGTTCGGCTACGCCGAGCCGTGGGAGGGGCCGGCGCGCAGGACCGGCGATGCCTGACGGCCCCCGGCCCCCGGCGGTCCGGTCGGCGGCCGGGCCGGCACCCCGGTCGGCCGGGCCGGTGATCGGGCCGGCGGGGCCGCCGCCCTCCGAGGGGGCCGCGGCGGGGGAGCGGTCCCGGACCGGGGAGCGTCCCCCGGCCGACCGGCAGGTGGTGGACGTCCACTACCACGCCGGACCGGACCTCTACCGGCGCCGGCTGACCGCCGCCGGCGCCGGGCGGGCCTACGCCGGGATCGACGGCTGGGTCGCCGTCAAGAGCCACCTCGGCTCCACCGCCGCGTCCGCCTGGGAGGCCCGCCAGGAGGGACTTCCGGTCTCCGGCGCCGTCGTCCTCAACGAGCTCGCCGGCGGCGTCCGGACCAGGGTCGTCGAGCAGGCCGTCTACGCCCACGGCCCCGACAGCCCCGCCCGGCTGCTCGTCCACCTGCCCACCCACATCGGCCCCGCCCACCCGTCCCCCCTCCACCGCGCCCCCTTCCACCCGCTGCTCGACCTCGAACGGTGGCGCGGCCCACGGATCCTCGACGGCACCGGCCGGCTCGCCCGGCCGGTGCGCGAGGTGCTCCGCGCCGCCCGGGACCTTCCGGTCGTCCTGGCCACCGGTCACTGCGACCGGGAGGAGACCCTCCGGGTGGCCGACGAGGCCGCCCGGCTCGACGTGCCCCGGCTGCTGCTGACCCACGCCACCCACCCGATGTCCGGCCTCACCCCCGCCGACCTCGCCGGCCTGGCCGACCTGCCCGGCCTCTACGTCGAACTCACCGCCCTGATGCTGCTGCTGGGCCACCGGAGCCCGGGCCACCTGGCCGAACTGGTCCGCGCCCACCCCCGGATCGTCTTCAGCTCCGACCTGGGCCAGCCCGACCAGCCGGACCCCGCCGGCTGGCTGGTCCGCAACACGGAGTGGTTCCGCGCCGCCGGCCTCACCGGAACGCAGGTCCGCGCCGTCACCCGGCTGAACCCGGCCGCGCTGTTGGCGCCCTGAACCCCGGGCCCCAACCCGCCCCCGCCCGTTGCCCTGTCGATGGGCCTGTCTGCCTGTCTGCCTGTCTGCCTGTCTGTCGGACGGCCCGCCTGCCCGTCGGCCCTGGGCCGACCCGAAACCGCCCCACCAGGGAGAACCCATGAACGCCCCGATCGCGAACGCGGCCCTGCGCGCCGACATCCGGCGCCTGGGCGACCTCCTGGGCGAGACACTGGTCCGCCAGGAGGGCGCCCACCTGCTCGGTCTGGTCGAACAGGTCCGCCTGCTCAGCCGCACCGACGGTGAGGCCACCGCCGAACTCCTCGCCGGCGTCGACCTGGAGACCGCCGTCGAGCTGGTCCGTGCCTTCTCCACCTACTTCCACCTCGCCAACGTCACCGAACAGGTCCACCGGGGGCGCGAGTTGAGAGCGGCCCGGGAGCGCAGGGAGTCCCCGCTCGGCCGCGTCGTCCGGGAGGCGGCGGAACGCTCGCCGGAACTCCTCGCCGACGCCGTCGCCCGCCTCAACGTCCGCCCCGTCTTCACCGCCCACCCCACCGAGGCCGCGCGCCGCAGCGTCCTGCACAAGCTCCGCCGGATCGCCGCCCTGCTCGACACCGCCGGCACCCCGTCCCACGAGGCCGACCGCCGCCGCCTCGACACCCGGCTCGCGGAGCACATCGACCTCGTCTGGCAGACCGACGAACTGCGCGTCGCCCGCCCCGAACCCGCCGACGAGGCCCGCAACGCGGTCTACTACCTCGACGAACTCCACGCCGGCGCCGTCGGCGACCTCCTGGAGGACCTCGCCGCCGACCTCGACCAGGCCGGTGTCCGCCTGCCCGACGACACCCGCCCGCTCACCTTCGGCACCTGGATCGGCGGCGACCGGGACGGCAACCCCAACGTCACCCCCGACGTCACCTGGGAGGTTCTCCTCCTCCAGCACGAGCACGGCATCGACGCCGCCCTCCGGACCGTCGACGAACTGCGCGGCCTGCTCTCCCACTCCGTCCGGCACACCGGCGTCACCGAGGAACTCCTCGCCTCGCTCCGCACCGACCTGGCCGACCTCCCCGAACTCAGCCCCCGCTACCGGCGCCTCAACGCCGAGGAGCCCTACCGCCTCAAGGCCACCTGCGTCCGCCAGAAGCTGGAGAACACCAAGCGGCGCCTCGCCGAGGGCACCCCGCACACCGAGGGCCGCGACTACCTCGGCACCGCGGGCCTCCTCGCCGACCTCCGCCTCGTCCAGGACTCGCTGCGCGAACACCGCGGCGGCCTGCTCGCCGACGGCCGGCTCGCCCGCACCGTCCGCACCCTCGCCGCGTTCGGCCTCCAGCTCGCCACCATGGACGTCCGCGAGCACGCCGACGCCCACCACCACGCCGTCGGCCTCCTCGTCGACCGCCTCGACGAGGAGTCGTGGCGCTACGCGGACATGCCCCGCGACTACCGGCAGCGCCTGCTCGCCAAGGAGCTGACCTCCCGCCGGCTGCTGGGCCCGGCTCCCCTCGACCCGGCCGCCGCCCGCACCCTGGACGTCTTCCACACCGTCCGGCGTGCCCTGGACACCTTCGGCCCCGAGGTCGTCGAGTCCTACGTCGTCTCGATGTGCCGCGGCGCCGACGACGTCCTCGCGGCCACCGTGCTCGCCCGCGAGGCCGGCCTGATCGACCTGCACGCCGGGACCGCCCGGATCGGCCTGGTACCGCTGCTGGAGACCACCGACGAACTGCGGGCCGCCGGTCACATCCTGGAGGACCTGCTCGCCGACCCCTCCTACCGCCGGCTGGTCACCCTGCGCGGCGACGTCCAGGAGGTCATGCTCGGCTACTCCGACTCCTCCAAGTTCGGCGGCATCACCACCTCCCAGTGGGAGATCCACCGCGCCCAACGGCGGCTGCGCGACGTCGCGCACCGGTACGGCGTCCGGCTGCGCCTCTTCCACGGCCGCGGGGGCACCGTCGGCCGCGGCGGCGGCCCCTCGCACGACGCGATCCTCGCCCAGCCGTGGGGCACCCTGGAGGGCGAGATCAAGGTCACCGAGCAGGGCGAGGTGATCTCCGACAAGTACCTGCTGCCCTCGCTCGCCCGCGAGAACCTCGAACTCGCCGTCGCCGCAAGCCTCCAGGCCACCGCCCTGCACACCGCGCCCCGGCAGTCCGCCGAACAGCTGGCCCGCTGGGACGCCGCCATGGAGGTCGTCTCCGCCGCCGCCCACACCGCCTACCGCCGGTTCGTCGACCACCCCGACCTGCCCGCCTACTTCTTCGCGGCCACCCCGGTCGACCAGCTCGCCGAACTCCACCTGGGCTCCCGTCCGTCCCGCCGCCCCGACTCGGGCGCCGGCCTGGACGGCCTGCGCGCCATCCCGTGGGTGTTCGGCTGGACCCAGTCCCGCCAGATCGTCCCCGGCTGGTACGGCGTCGGCGCCGGCCTCGCCGCCGCCCGCGAGGCCGGTCTCGGCGACGTGCTCGACGAGATGTACGGCCAGTGGCACTTCTTCCGCAACTTCCTGTCCAACGTGGAGATGACGCTCGCCAAGACCGACCTGCGGATCGCCCGCCACTACGTCGACACGCTCGTCCCGGCCGAGCTGCACCACGTCTTCGACACCATCCGCACGGAGCACGACCGCACCGTCACCGAAGTGCTCCGGGTCACCGGCGCGTGCGAACTCCTCGACCAGCAGCCCGGGCTCAAGCAGACCCTGGCCCTGCGGGACGCCTACCTCGACCCGATCTCCTACCTCCAGGTCGCCCTGCTCCGACGCCGCCGCGCCGCGGTCGCCGCCTCCACCGGGGCGGACCCGCTCCTCGCCCGCGCCCTGCTCCTCACCGTCAACGGCATCGCCGCCGGACTTCGCAACACCGGCTGACCCCACGGGAGTTCCCCACCATGACCGCCAACACCCCACACCCCGGGGGGCCTTCCCGCCGGACCCTGCTGCGGACCGCCCTCGGCACCACGGCGGTCGCCGCGACCACCGCCACGGCCCTGTCCGCAGGTGCGCCCCGTGCCGAGGCCGCCCGCCCGCGTCCGCGTCCGTCACGGCTCGGCGCGCTCAACGAGCAGTCCGCGGTCCGCTCGTTCACCCTCGGCGACACCCGGATCACCTACGTCGTCGACGGCGCCATGGAGCTGGACCCGGCCGGCTTCCTCCCCGCCGTCCCGCCCGCGTACTGGCGGGACCACCCCGAGGCCCTGACCCCGGGCACCGGACGGATCGCGGCCTCGGCGGGCGGCGTCCTCGTCGAACGGGGCCGGCGGCGCCTGCTGATCGACGCCGGCCTCGGCGCCAACGTCCTGTCGCCGGCCCTCGGCCGCTCCCGCGGCGGCGCCCTGCTGGACACCCTGCGCGCCCTGCGGGTGGCGCCCGAGTCCGTCGACACGGTGGCCTTCACCCACCTGCACACCGACCACACCGGTCTCGGCTTCCGCCCCGGCGGCCGGGACCACGCGCTGCGCAGGGCCTTCCCGAACGCCGACTACCGGGTGGCCGGCGCCGAGTGGGGGCCGTTCTGGCGCGGCGAGATCACGGTCGGCGCCCCCTCCTGGGACACCTTCATGGTGCCGATGTCGCGCGTCCTGCGGCCGTTCGACGACGGCGCCGAGATCTGGCCCGGCGTCACCGCGCTGATCACCCCCGGCCACAGCCCCGGCCACACCTCGTACGTCGTCACCGCCTCGGCCGGCCGGCGTCTGGTGGTCTTCGGCGACGCCTTCCACACCCCGGCCCAGATCAGCCACCCCGAGTGGCCCTCCGGCCCCGACACCGACACCGCCGCCGTGCTGCGCGCCCGCCGGACCCTGCTCGACCGGCTTCGTGCCCCGGGCAGCTACGGCTTCGCCTTCCACTTCGGCGACCAGCCCTTCGGCCGGGTCCTGCCCGACCGCACCGGCACGCTCCGCTGGCACCCCGTTCCGACCCGCCCCCTCCTTCCCGCGCCCCTGCGACTCCCCTGAAACGCCGGCCGGCCGCGGTGACGCGGTGATCCCGGACCACCGCGTCACCGTGCGGCGGACCGGCCGTGTCCGACGAAGCGAAAGTGCGAAGCGAAAGTGCTGGTCACAGCCGCCGACGAGCGGCCGTGACCAGCACTTTCCCAAGCGAACTACTCCAGCGGGAGTTCTCCGTCGGGCCCCGCTCACCAGGTCACGGGCAGTGACCGCATCCCGTAGATGAACGACTCGGTACGGAACTCGCGCTCGCCGGCCGGCCGCAGCCCCGGCAGTCGGCGGAACAGCGTCTCCAGGGCGATCTGGAGTTCGGCGCGGGCCAGCGGCTGGCCCAGGCACTGGTGCACGCCGAAGCCGAACGCCAGCTGCCGCCGGGCGTCCCGGTAGAGGTCCAGCTCGTCCGTCGCCCGATGGCCGGCGCCGCCGAACACCGCCTCGTCCCGGTTGGCGGTGGAGAGCATCGCCATCACGCCCTCCCCGGCCCGGACGGTGACGCCGCCCAGCTCCACGTCCTCCAGAGCCACCCGGGGAAGGCCGGTGTGCACGATGGTCAGCAGCCGCAACAGCTCCTCCACCGCGCCCGGCAGGGTGGCCGGGTCGGCCAGGCCGGGGATCTGCTCGGGGTGCTCCAGCAGCAGCGCGGTCGACAGCGAGATCATGTTCGCGGTCGTCTCGTGCCCCGCGACCAGCAGCAGCACGCCCATGGCGGCCGCGTCGTCCGGGGTCAGGTCGTCCCGCGCCGCGAGCCGGCTGAGGACGTCGTCCTCCGGCTGTGTCCGCTTGCGGGCCGTCAGGTCGCGCAGGTAGCCCAGGACCCCCTCCTGGGCCTCCCGGAGCTGCTCCACGGTGCTCTCCCGGTTGAGCATCGTGCGGCTCAGGCTCTGGAAGCGGTCGTGGTCCTCGTAGGGCACGCCGAGCAGCAGGCAGATCACCAGCGAGGGCACCGGCAGCGCGAAGTCGGTGACCAGGTCGGCCGTGGTCCGGCCCGCGGTCATCCGGTCCAGTGCCTCGTCCACGATCCGCTGGATCTCCGGGCGCAGCGCCTCCACCCGCTTCACCAGGAATTCCCCGGTGACCATGCGGCGCTGGCGGGCGTGCTCGGGGTCGTCGAGCCGCAGGAAGTCCGGATTGTCGGTGATCAGCTCCTCGCGGGCGCCGGCGACCAGCAGCGGGAAGGCCGGGTGGCGTATGTCGGCACTGAACCGGCGGTCGGACAGCACGGTGCGGACCTCGGCGAAGCCGGTGACCATCCAGCAGAGGTCGCCGTCGGGCAGCTTGGCCCTGGTCACCGGCCCGGTGGCGGCGGCCTCGGAGTACGGGGGCGGCGGGTCGAACGGGCAGCCGCCGGAGTGCCGGGCCGGCAGCGGGAGGACGGGGGTGGTGGGTGCGGTGGTCAAGACGGGGATCTCCTCACGTCGCGGGTGTTCTCGTGGGGTTCGGGGCCCGGGAAGGTTCCCGGCGGCCGGTGGGGCCGGCGGCGGGGGTCCGTCAGGCCCCGGTCCGCGCGGGCTCGTCCCCGGTGACGGTGATCGCCCGGCCCGGGCAGAGCTCGGAGGCGAGTCTGACGTCGTCGAACTGCTCGGGCAGCAGGACGGTCTGACGGAGGATCACAAGACTGTCCCGGTCGTCCTGGTCGAAGACCGCGGGGGCGTTCGTCACGCACATGCCGGAGCTGCAGCAACGGTCCCGGTCGACGCTCACCTGCATGTCAGGCACCTTTCGCCAGGGCGGCGCCGACTGTCCGGCAGCCGCCTCTCGTTGTCACGGTCAACCTGGCCATCGCTGGTCCGTTCACGGAGGGGTGCGGTGGCCGGATCGAGAAGATTCCCTCTGTCCACGTCCAGGGTCCTGGACGTCATGTCCGCAGATGTCATTGTTCCGGGTGCCTCGATTTCCTCGCATGTCGAGTCGACGGGCGCGAAGCGCGTCCGGGGGACTTCGGATTCAGCGGTGGTTTTCCAAGGTGCCTTCCGTACAGGCAGGGGAGCCGTACGGACGGGCCGCAGCCGGGGTTCGCGGGTCCGGCCGCGTTGCCGGCCCGGGGCACGGCATCGGCGATCTGGACGGCAGGCGGCCGAGCGGTTCAACCGCCGGGGTGGGGCGGAATCGGGTGCGTTCGATGGTTTCTCTCACGCGTGTCGGTCGTCGGGCCCCCGATTGCGGATGGTCGCAACTCCCGTGCTCATGACGGTCTGCGGGTGGTCTGGTGTGCTGCGGTGTGACCTTATCACCAGATGTTCCGAGTCAAATCGACTGACAGCGAGGGTTTCTGAGTTCGATTCGGGTGCAACTCGCAGTAGCCTTGCCCGAATAGGTAGTCCGACCTCTGTGCCCCGTCGCAGGTGGGAGGTGTACGCAGGGGAGGGCTTGCACCTGTGGGCAGCCGTCGGTCCGTTCGGGTAGTGCACCTGCGGGCAGCGGGCCTGCCCGCAGGTGCAGCGAATGGGGAACCGTCAACCGTTTTCCCGGGACCGGCCGCCAATGTGCTGTCTCTCCCAAGCCCGCGGTTGTTCCACGGGTTTGTCCGATCTCGTCGGCGTGCGCGCCGGATTCGTTATCGCTATCGACGACGGGAATATCCGCTGGGATACCTCTGACCGGCGTCACCGGGACGGTGGGCCGCGAGGTGGCTCGGCTGCGCCGGCTTTCGGCGGGCCGGGGCGCCGGCGGCGTGCCGTGAACGGCGAGGCGCCGGGGCCGCCTCCGAGGAGGTCTACGGGCCCGGTACCCGGCCGTCGGAGCCGGCGGAGGCGGGCGGACGGGCTGCCAGCCGGTACCAGGTACCCGGGGTGACGGCCTGCCCCGGTCGGTCCGGGGTGAGATGGGCCAGGGCCCAGGAGACCAGCGGGTCCGTGGTGTCGGCGGTGGCGTCGGCCCAGCGGGTGGGGAGGACGCGGACGCCGGGGCGGTGGATGGCGCGGTAGGTCGGCAGGTTCGCGGTGAGGTGCAGCGGGCGGGCGGCGAGCAGCACGCACCCGCCGGGGCGGACGGCGGCGAGCGCCTGGAGGATCCCGGCCTCGGTGCCGGTCGTCTCGACGACCACGGCAGGTACCTCCGGGCCGGCGGGAACGGCGTCGGGGAGCGCCAACCGGACCAGCCCGGCCAGCGCGCCGTCTCCCGGCACCAGCACCGTGGACCTGCCGCCGGCGGCCCGGGCGGCGTCGGCGACGGCCCGCGCGGTGGCCGCCCAGGCGCGTGCGGCGCGCGTCTCGGCGTCCGGTCCGGGGTAGCCGACGGCCCAGGTCTCGTCGGCGGCGGTGCCTTCGGCGAACCACACCGTGTCGGGGCCGACGCCGTCGGGCGGCGGGTAGTCGCCGTCGGGGGAGCGCAGGACGCGCCGCGGGCCGATCACGGCGTACCGCCCGCGAGCAGGCGCGCGGGGTCGACGGCTCGGCCGAGCCACGCCGCGGCGTAGCCGGCCTCCACCACGGCCTGGGTCCGCAGCCCGTCGGTGAGGCTGACGTCGACGGGCGTGCCGTCCCGTACGGCGAGGGCGAAGCGGGTGAACGCGGTGGTCCGCAGGTCGATCGCGGTGGGAGCCGGGCGGCCGGCGGGCGGGGCGGCGCCGAGCGGGGCGCGGTGGGTCAGTCGGAAGTCGGGCGTCAGTGCCACCTCGCCCTTCTCGCCCCACACGCTGGTGCGCATGCCGGTGCCGCCGACCACGCTGGCGCTGCCGATCAGGGTGGCGACGATCGGGCCGAACCTCAGGACGAGGGTGACCGCGTCCTCGATGCCTTCGGCGTCGGCCGTCGCGGAGGGCGCCGTCTCGGCGTAGACGCGGTCCACCTCGCGCCCGAGCAGGGCGCGGACGGTGTCGACCTGGTGGATCAGGTTCATGATGAGGAAGCCACCGCCGGCCCGGTCGCGGTCGAGCCGCCAGTTGGACGGGGCACGGCCGCTGAGGCCGCCCTGGAAGTAGCCGGCCGGCTTGTCCGTGAAGTAGGTGGCCGTGACGCCCAGCGGTTCGCCGATCTCCCCGGCCGCGATGGCCGCCCGGGCCTGCCCGAATCGCGGGTCGGTCCGGGTCGGGAAGAGTACTCCGGTGCGCAACGGGCCCGCACTGTCGGCGAGTTCGGCCATGCGGCGGGCGGTGGCGAGGTCCTGGGCGACGGGCTTCTCCAGCAGTACGTGCTTGCCCGCGGCCAGGGCGGCGGAGAACAGCTGCTCGTGCGTGTCGTGCGGGGTGGCGACGATCACGGCGTCCACGTCGTCGCGGGCCAGCAGGGCCGCGACGTCCGGTGTGTGCTGCCCGCCGAAGCGCGCCGCGGTCTCCTCGGCGAGCTCGGCGAAGGGGTCGTGGCAGGCGGTCAGCTCGGCCTCGTCCGCGGCGGCGAGGGCCTTGGCGTCCTCAATGCCGATGTCACCACAGCCGATGAGCCCGTAGCGCAGCGGGCGCGCGGACGCGGCCCGGCGGCCGGTGGCCGGGCGGGGCGCGTCCCATCGCAGGGCCGCGCTGATGAACGCGCGGTCGGTGGCGAGCCGGCGGTAGACCTGAGGTGCCCGGTGGGCCGGGTAGTCGGAGAGCACGTCGCGGATGGTGAACCGGCGCTGTTCGAGGAGGTCGAAGAAGACGTCGCTCAGCCGGTCCTCCTCGGCCTCGGTGAGGCCGCCGACGTGGGCGCCGCGCAGATCGATCCCGCGGTCGTGGAGTTGCTGCAGGGGGACGTCGGCGCGTTCGGTGCGGGGCGAGCCGAGCAGGACGACCCGGCCGCCGGGTGCGGCGGCGCCGATGGCGACGGCCAGGCCCGTGCCGCTGTCGGTGACGTCCAGCACCAGCGGGGTGCCGTCGTCGTCGGGCCCGCCCGGCTCGTGCCGGACGCTGGTGGGTTCGGCCCGGAGGGTCCATGCCTTGGCGGTCGTGGCGGCGACCGCCCGCACCCGGGAGGCGCCGCGCGCCGCGGCCAGGCGGCGGGTGATGACGCCGAGCAGACCGCCACCGACGACGGTGACCGGCTCGCCCGGGCGCTGCCCACCGGTCTCCAGACCGTGCAGGGCGGTGAGGGCGAGTTGCCAGACGGCGGCGTCGGCCAGCGGGACGCGGTCGGGGATCGGGCGCACGTGGCGTTCGGGGACGACGGCGACCTCCGCGTGCCGGGCCCGGCGGACCGCGACCCGGGTGCCGGCGGGAAGGGCGGATCCGCTGCGCACGGTTCCGGCGGCCTGGTAGCCGGGGTGCTCGGGGTACCGGGCACCGGCGTTCGGGAGGTCCAGCAGGATCGCGCGCTCGGTGCCCGGGCTGATCACGCTCACGCTCAGGTCCACGACGACCTGTCCCGGGCCGCCCGGCGGCTCGTCCCGCTCGATGACCTCGCACTGTCCGGGTCCGGTCAGGACCACCGCTCGCATGCGTGCCTCCTGGGGGTTCGGTTGCGCCCATGGTCGCGGAATTCGGAATCCGCGACCAGAGTTCGGACGGTCACCGAATGGGTTCTCCGGAACGATGACCGAAAAATGGTGTCCGAATGAGGCGTCCCGGTGGCGGGGTTGACCGGGATTCGGTTCGCGGGCATCGTGAGGCGGGTGATGACTTGGGCATTGCGAAGGCTGAATTTCGATCCGCGCACGATCGCATTCGTCGAACACGATCGCGCCCGCCTGTCCGCCCGGCTGCGGCTGCGGCGCGCCGCTCTGGGCGGCAGGCTCCCGGAATCCCGGCGACTCCATCTGGGCTGCGGCGGACGGCGTGTTCCGGGGTGGCTCAACTGCGACGTCTCCGGGTCGGAGCTCGACGTGGACCTGGCTGCCGGCCGGCTGCCGTTCCCCGGCGGCTCGGTCGAGGTCGTGGTGATGCAGCACGTGGTCGAGCACCTGGAGCTGCACGGGCAACTGATCCCGCTGCTGCGGGAGCTGCGCCGGGTGTGCACCCCGGACGCGGTGCTGTGGTTGTCCTGCCCCGACCTGGCCAAGGTCTGCGCCGGCTACACGGCCGACCGGGGACGGGCGTTGAGGGACGACCGGTGCAGCCGCTACCCGGACTACTCGCTGGGCGGTGCCCCGGTGCAGCAGTTCGTCAACGACCTCTTCCAGGCGCGCGGCCGGCACCGCAACCTCTTCGACGCCGAGCTGCTCGCCTGGGCCCTCGACCAGGCCGGGTTCGACCTGGTCGAGCAGGTGCAGGAGGCGGAACTGCTCGCCGCGCACCCGGAGTTCCCGCCCCGGTACGACGACGAGCAGTCGCTCTACGTCACGGCGCGAAGGTCGCGGTAGTAGCGCCACAGGTCGTAGAGCGGGACGTCCTCCGGTGCCTGCCGGGTCGGCTTCACCGGTTCCGTCCAGTGCACCATCAGGGTCGGCGGGTCGGCGGGGTGCACGATCCCGCCGTCCTTCGCCTCGACGCCCGGTGTCCAGGCGAAGACCTCGCCGGGGATGGACCGGTCCCCGGTGGTGGTGCGCAGGTGGTGCAGGCTGGTGTAGCGGTGGCCCGAGGTGACCATCAGGTAGTTCAGGAAGGGCTGTTCGTAACCGAGTTTCATGTGCGGGGCCACCTCGCGGGCGGCCGGCAGCGCGGCGGTTATTCCCGCGAAGGTGAGCGTCCCCTTCCGGGAGGCGACGAATCCGGTGTTCGCCCGGTATCCGTACTGCTCCGGGGTGAGCTTTCCGGATTCCTCGATGCTGTCCTTCCAGGCGCGCCCGGGAAGGTGGGAGGTGGCGGTCAGGAATCCGTACCCGGCGAGCCGGTCGAACACGAAGTCGATGTTCGCCAGAACGGCCGTGTCGCTGTCGATGTAGAGAAACTCGTCGAACTCCCCGGCCCAGGCGGCGAGCTTCCGGAAATGGCCTTTCGGGAGGTCGTGGAACGACAGGCTGATCTCGTCGCAGCGCGCCAGCAGGTCCCGGTCCTCCCAGACGGTGAAGCCGTGGCGCTCGCCGAGCGCGGCGATCCGGTGGTGGTCGGCGTCGAAGGGGATGAGGCGCAGCGGGATGTCGGGGTTGTTGTGGCGGAAGCTGTTGAGGAAGACGGTGGCCAGTTCGAGTACGTGGTCGTTGGCCACGAAGTAGACCCCGCGGGTGCCGGGCATGGTGGGCGGTCCCCTTTCCGGTCAGCTGCCGCGGTACGCGGTGAGCGGTTCGCCGTGGACGGCCTCGGAGGTGAAGCCGTCCGGGCCGACCGGGCGGTCGCCGAGTACGGTCACCCGGTAGAGGGTGCGGCGGTGGTCGGTGCGGTCCAGGTCGGCGGGTTGCAGGTGGGCGACGGCGCGGTTGTCCCAGATGGCGACGTCGCCGGGGGCCCACTGCCAGCGCACGCTGTACTCGGGGCGGCCGATGTGCCCGTGGAAGAGCTCCAGCAGGTGGCGGCTCTCCCAGGGCAGCAGCCCGCGCAGGTGGGTGACGGACGCGGGCGGTGCGAACAGGGCGCGTTCGCCGGTCTCGGGGTGGACGCGCACCACCGGGTGGACGGAGAGCAGGGTGTCCTCGGTGAGCCGGCGCAGGACTTCGACGTCCTCCTTGTCGGACAGCAGCAGGCGGTTCGCGGCGTGGAGGGTGTGTTCGGCGCGCAGTCCGTCGGCGAGCACGCGCAGCGGTTCGGAGAGGCCCTGGTAGGCGGCGACCAGGTTGGTCCACTGGGTGTCGCCGCCGTACGGGGGGACGGTCTCGGCCCGCAGGACCGAGATGGCGGGCGGGTTGACGGCGGCGGCCAGGTCGACGTGCCAGCCGGAGTACGGCTCCAGGGCCTTGGGCCTCAGGCGCTCCTCGAACCGCTGGCCGTGCCGGGTGTCCTCCACGTCCGGATCGACGGTGAGGACCTCGGGGTACCCGTCCGGGTGGACGCCGTGCTTGCGGCCGGGCCGCCGGGTCAGCTCGCCGAGGCGCCGCCCGAAGGCGATGTGCTCGGGGTGGCCGAGCCGCTGGCCGCGCAGGAAGACCACCTTGTGGCGCAGCAGGGCGGCGCGGACGGCGTCGATCGTCGGGTCGGGCAGGGCTTCGGCGAGGTCGACCCCGTCGATCACGGCGCCGATGTGGCCCGCGAGCTGTCGGACGTCGATCCCCGCGCCCGTCGCTTCCGTCATGAGGTCCTTTCCCTCCGGTCGGTCGGCCTGGCCGGTCAGGCCCACTGCAGGACGGTCCGCTCGTCGAGCAGGCCGGTCGACCAGAGCGCCACGGTGCGGCGCACGTCCGGTCGTCCGCTGGGCGCGACGGCGTGGACGTTGCCGCCGTCGAACACGTAGACGTCTCCGGGGCGGATCTCCAGGGTGATCCGTTCCACCCCTTCCAGGGCCTCCAGCGGGTAGCCGTAGCTCCCGGGCGGCAGCCCCAGGGCCCTGCGGTCCTCGGGGCCGGGCGCGGCGTTCCAGTAGACGAGCTCGCCGCCCGGGCCGTTCTCCAGGCAGGTGAGGGCGTTGCAGACCGGTCGGACCCGGATGACTTCGAAGCCGGCCAGGTGCGGCTTCATCCAGCCGTGCGGGGCGTCGTCGTGCGGCAGCAGGCCGAAGGTCTCGCTGTCGGCACGCGACCGCACCTTGAAGACGGCGGCCTGTCGGCCCTCGTGTTCCGCCGGCCGCAGCTCGACGCCGAGCCCGGCCAGGTGTGTGCGGCAGTCCTCCAGCAGATCGGGCAGGGTCGGGCCCGGCCCCTCCCAGATCGCGTCGAGGCCGGGGCGGGCGCGTTCGGACGCGTCCAGGTAGGCGTCGAGGCTCCCGGAGGAGACGAGGATCGGGCCGGCGACGCGGTCGGTGCTGCGGACGGCCTGCGGGGGACTGACGGTCAGGGGACTGGCCCAGAAGCGGCGGCAGGTGCGCTCGCAGACCTCGGGTGCCAGCGCGCCGCGGAAGATGGTGCCGGCGACGCGGCCGGACAGGACGTCCCACCAGGCGTCCCAGTCCACGCCGTCCCGTTCCAGGAAGCGGAAGTACGCGGGGTCACGCCGGCGTCCCGCCAGCGTCGGGGTCGCGCCCGGGTCGGCCATGGCCGCGGTTCTCCCTCGTTCGGGGTCGGGGGGTGTCAGTAGGCGATGCTGAGCACGGTCTGCGGCGATCCGTGCACCTTGTGGGCACGCTCCTGCATGACCATCACTCCGGCCAGGCCCTCCGGGGTGTAGAACCCGCTGAGCTTGGTGTAGGCGTCGAAGCCCACCTGCTCGCCGTCCCGGGTGACGCCCGTGGCCGGTTCCGGCAGCAGGCGGGCGTCCTGCGCGACCCAGAGGTGACCGGCCGCCGTGTCGACCAGGGCCCGGTCGAAGAGGGCACGCAGCGCCGCGCCGGAGAAGCTGCCCGTGTGGTAGACGGCGCGGCTGCCCCAGTTCAGGGTGGGGTGATGGCTGCCGAACTTGAGGTAGTAGCGGCGCTTGCCCTGTCCGAGCGCGCAGTACTCGTCCAGGCCGATCCAGCTGCCGTCGGGCAGGTGGAAGCCGTCGGGGGTGACGATCTCGGTGTGCGGGAAGAGCCCGCGCACCCGGTCCGGGTAGTACTGCCGGGTCTTCTCCCAGAACGGCCAGGCCATGGTCACCTTGGCGTCGTAGAGCGGGGTCGGCGGGTGGTCGAAGAAGAGTTCGCCGCGCTCGCAGGCCTCCATCCACTGGTCGAAGAAGCCGTTGTAGCGCAGGTCGTAGAACTCGTGGGCGCGCACGAGCCCGCAGTCCTTCCAGTGCACCCGGTCGAAGCCGAAGTGCCGGATGCCCCGCTCGCGCAGTCGCTGCACGGTGTACTGGACGCCGTGCGGCCGGGAGGCGTTGCCGGTGAGGTGGTGGACGACGAGGTCGTCGCCGAAGCGGGCCCGGAGCGAGTCGGCGAGGCTGTCGATCGGCGCCCCGAGGTGTCGTGAGGGGCCGCCGAAGTCGTCCGGGAAGGCCTGGTAGAGCGCGTGCACCTGGTCGGCGATCTCCCAGCCGGACGCCGGGCACTGCACCTCGGCGATCTGGCCGGGGGCCGGCTCGTCGGTGCGGAAGTACCGGGGCAGTTCCAGGTGCCGTTCCGTCAGGTTCTTGTGGTAGGTGTGGTCGCGTTCCGGGGGCTGGCGGGCGAGCAGGGTGTCCGCGACGGCCGGGTCGATCTCGCCGCGCACGCTGGCCAGGAAGACGTCCCGGGTGATCCGCAGGTACTCGCGGATCAGGGCGTTGCGATCGACGAAGCCCTCGAACGTCCCGGTGTCCATCGGGTAGGGGCGGGTGGAGATCAGGTTGGTGAAGCCGACGCTCGTCCGGGTCCTGCGTTCGATGTCGTCGTCGATGAAGCGGTACCAGAGGTTCGCGTTCTGCTCCGCCATGCGGGCTCCCTAGCGGTGGACGGCTGGGTCACTCGGTCGGTTCGGCGGCCAGGGTGGCGAGGTCGAACCCGTAGAGCCGGGCGCAGTTCTCGGAGGTCACCTGTTGCCGCGCCTGCGGGCCGGCGTCCCGCAGCCCGAGGTCCAGGACCTCCCGGGAGTTCGGCCAACTTCCCTCGTAGTGCGGGTAGTCGCTGCCCCAGAGGAAGTTCCCCGAGCCGAGCAGCCGCATGGTGAGCACGCCCACCTCGTCCTCGGTGAAGGTGGCGTGCACCTGGCGGCGGAAGTAGGCGCTGGGCGCCATGGTGAGGTCGGTGCGCAGGGCCGGGCCGAGCTTGTCGTAGATGCGATCGGCGTGCAGCAGGTGGTAGGCGATCCAGCCGATGTCGTTCTCGGCCAGGACGACCTGGAGGTCCGGGAAGCGCTGGAGGACCCCGGAGAAGATCAGGTCGGTGAGGGTGTGCTGGAGTTCCTCCGGGTAGCCCATGTTGCGCCGGATGCGGCCGAGCGGGCTGTCGTAGTCGAAGAGCTTCGGGCTGTCCCGGTAGCCGGTGAGGCAGTGCATCGACACGGGCATGCCCAGGGCCTGGGCCTCCCGCCAGAACGGGTCGTTGGTCTCCCCGCCGAAGTCCCGCTCGGCGGGGGTGGAGGCCCAGATCGCGGCGCCCCGCAGGCCCAGCTCGCGGCAACGGCGCAGCTCCCGTACGGCCTCCTCGGTGTCCCACAGCGAGATCAGCCCGAGGCCGACCAGTCGCTCCGGGGTGTGGCGCACGTACTCGGCGAGCCAGTCGTTGTAGGCGCGGAAGCAGGCACGCTGGAACTCTCCGTCGGAGAGCCAGAACAGGTGCAGGCCGAGGCTGGGGTAGAGCACCTCGCCGGCCACTCCGTCCAGGGCCATGTCCTTCAGCCGCGCGGCCGGATCGCTGCCGCCAGGCCGGGCCGCCTCGACCACCGTCTCGGCGTCGGTGACGAACCCCTCGGCGGTGGCGTCGGTGGCGTAGAGGCTGTTGACGAGGGCGGGGCGCAGGTCGTCGCAGGTGAAGTACCAGCCGCGCCGCTCGGCGTCCCAGGAGACCCGGGGCGCGCGGTCGCGGTACTTGCGTTCCAGTCCTTCGGTCCACAGGCGCACGGGTTCGACGACGTGCGAGTCGGCCGAGAGCACGGGAAAGGTCAAGGATTCACTCCTCACGGGAGGGAGGGGGCCGTCGCGGCGGGTCCGGTCGGTGCGGCGCGGTGCGGTGCGGTGCGGTGCGGTGCGGGCGACGGCGAGGCGATGGCGCGCGGAAGCTCGTGGGTCCGCCGCGGGGCCGGAGCGGCAGGAGCGTGGAATCCATTGTTGTCCGGTGCATGCTCCGGTCAAGGGGTTGCACCGCAGAGCGTGAGGATCCGGACACCTTGCGCTGATCCGTGTGGTGGTGAAGAGGACTGACGATGTGTCACCATCCCCAGCATGGCAGACCCCATCCCAGTGGTACCGGGGCGACGCGGCGTGGACCTGCTGCTGCTGAGCGCCTCGAACTACCCGGCACTGCCCATCTATCCCTACGCGTTCGTCCAGGTTTCGGCGATCGCCGAACGGCACGGCCTGGCCACCGCCCGGCTCGACCTGCTGCGCACCCCCAAGCCCGAGTGGCGCTCGGTGCTGGCCGCGACGCTGGAGCGCACCGCCCCCCGCCTCATCGGCATCCACCTGCGGCAACTGGACTCGATCTTCATCTGGAACTACGCCGACGCCGACCTCCCCGGCGCCCCACCGGTACGCCGCAACAGCTACTGGCCGATGCACGAGACCGAGGAACTCATCGGCATCCTGCGGGACCTGACCGACACCCCGGTCATGCTCGGCGGCTTCGGCTTCACCACCAGGCCGCACGCCCTGCTGGAGCGGCTGCGGCCGGACTACGGGGTGGTCGGCGAACCGGACGAGATCCTGGGCCGCCTGGACGACGTCCTGGCCGGGCACGACCTGCGCGGCATCGCCAACCTGGCCCACCGCCACGGCGACCGCTACACCGTCAACGAGCGGGTCTTCCTGCCCCCCACGGACCACCCCGAGTACACCGAGGAGATCCTGCGCGACCTCCTGGACTTCTACGGCCCCGAACGCGTCCTCGGCCCCGAGCCCGAGGTCCACGTGCCGGTGGAGGTGCAGCGCGGCTGCCCGTACCGCTGCTACTTCTGCACCGAGCCGATGGTCAAGGGCCGCCGGCCCCGGGTGCGGGACCTGGACGCCGTGCTCACCGACATCCGCTTCCTGGCCGATCGCGGTGTCACCCGGATCTGGATGGTCTGCTCCGAGGTCAACATCGGCCGCAACGACCTGCTGTTCGAGCTGGCGGCGCGCATGCGCCGGCTCAACCGCGACCGGCCCCGGCCGGTGCAGTGGACCTGCTACCTGCTGCCCAACCCGGCGCTCGAACGCGCCGAGATCCGGCTGCTGCTGGAATCGCACTTCGAACCCAGCTGGAACCAGTTCGGCTCGTACGACGACGCGAACCTCAAACGTACCCGCGTGCCGTACCGGGCCCGCCACGCCGTGCAGGCGCAGGTCGACTGGCTGGAGGAGGAGGAGGCGTTCCGCCTGGCACGCGGCCTGCCGGTGCCGCCGCGGAGGCTGGACATGTTCCTCGGGAACTCCTACGCGACCCCCGAGACCGTCTCGACCACGCTGCGCGCGGTCAGCGACCTGCGACTGGCCGAGCGCTTCGAGGACTCCCTGATCACCCGTGCCACCCGGGTCTTCGACCTCGGCGAGGGGATCACCGGAGAACCGGGCGACGCGGCCTACTCGGTCGGCCCCCGGGGCCGGCTGGAAGCCGTGGACCTGCTGTATCCGACCTTCAGCTACCCGCCCGCCCTGGTCGCGGCGCTCGGCGGCGCCCGGGCGGTGGACGAGTTCTTCGCCCACGTCGAGGCGACCTACCTCTCCCGCGCCCACCGTGCCCGCCTCGACTGGCAGGGGTTCCTCGCCCGGCACGCCGGGGCGGGTGAACTGGCCGCCTGGTGCGGTCGCCTGAGGAGCGGCGGTGAGGGCGACAGCGCGGAGCTGCGCACCGTCCGGGCGGCCCTCGCGTCGGACGGCGGTGCGGCTCTCGTCGGGCGGTTGCTGGATCCGGCGGACGGGTCGGAGCCCGAGGGCCCGCTCGCCCGGACCCTGGTGGAGCTGGCGGTGGGGACCGAACTGCCCGCTGTCCGTGCGGCGTTCGCGGGGATCGGCCTGCCCCGGTACTGGGACGACCGGACCGGGCGCACCGCCTACGAGGTGTGCGCGGAGCTGGCCGCCCGGTTCGGCTCCGTCGAGGAGGTCCTCGCGGCGGCGCGTACGGCGGTGGAACCCGGCGACCCGTCGGTGCCGCTGCTGGCCGTGCGGTACTGCCTGTACGACAACAACGTCGTGCTGCGCCCGGACTACTCCCGGGTGCTGTTCGCCTCCTGAACGGGTGCGGGGCGGCCCTGCCGCCCCGCACCCGGACTCAGCTCCCGGGAACCGACAGGTACCGGCCCGGACCGCCCTCGCGCACGGTGTCCAGCGTGACGCAGTGGAACGACCCGCCGAAGCTGTAGACGTGCCGGAAGTCCACCTCGACGCAGCGGAACCCCCAGGCCGTCAACGCCTCGATGAGCGGCCGCTCCTGGCGTTCCACCACCACCGTCTCCGGATCCAGGGACAGCACGTTCATGCTCACCCACGGGCTGCAGAAGTACATCGGCCAGTCCGCCGGCAGGGTCGGCGGAGGGGCGGGCAGGATCTCCCAGCCGTCGAACAGCTCGGAGTGCACGTACCGCCCGGGGTGGACCAGCAGCTTGCCGGGGGCGAGCGCGGCGATGGTGGCGTCGATGTGCATGGCGTGGGCGTCGTCGGTCTCCACGGTGTGGACGGCGAACTCCGGGCCGAGCGCGCTGCGCATCCAGTCGATGCCGAACTCGTTGGTGACGTGGCTGCGTTGCACGATCAGGTCCCGGCCGAAGCGCAGGAAGTCGGCGGCGTCGAAGACCGGCTCGAACTCGGTCACGGCCCAGCGCCCCGGGCCGTGCGCGCCGCGGTACAGCTCGTCGGTCAGCTGCGGGCGCGGCGCCGGCAGCCACCGGGCACCGCGACGGAAGTACGACTTGATCAGCGGGCGGAAGGCGTCGGCCTCGTGGTACCGGCAGCGCCAGGCCATCGGCGCCTCGACGATCGCGTCGCCCACCACGATCAGCGAGTCCCTGGGCATCGCCGCGTAGAGCCCGCCGTCCGACTCCCACTCCGGAGTGCGGAAGGGTCGGTGGTGCCGGGCGGCGTCCGGCCGCCGCACCCGGATGCCCTCGGCCGTCAACACCTCGGCCAGGTTGTCGAGTTCGGCCTCCGCGGCCTTCAGGTGGCGCTCCGGCAGGGGCGAGCCGCCGTGCTCCCGGAAGACCGGCCAGGCGGACTCCGGCATGGTGTGTTCCAGCGAATCGTGCCAGGTGGGGAACACCGCGCCCAGCAGGCTCCCCACCACCACCTCCCGCAGGGGGTCCCACTCGGTGTACGAGTTGACCGCCGGTCCCGCCGCGCCGCTCCGGTCCCCGAACGGCCGTGATTCGTCGCTCGTCATGTTCCCCGTTCCTCAGCCCGACCGGGGTTCGGCGCCCCCGGTACGTCGTTGCCGCGGCCGGCCCCCCGCCACGGTTCGCCTGTCGGCCGGCTGGCCAGCCCGCCCGCCGTCTCCCCACCGTCGATCACGAAGGACTGCCCGGTCACGAACGCCGCCTCCGGGGACGCCAGGTAGGCCACCAGGGCGGCGATCTCCTCCGGCAGGCCGAGCCTTCCCAGTGGCAACAGGCCTTCCTGGTCGGCGAGCTGCTCATCGGTGTACTCGGCCCGCTGCATCGGGGTGAGGACGTAGCCCGGACAGACGGCGTTCACCCGGATGCGTGGGGCCAGCTCCAGGGCCATCGTCCGGGTCAGCTCGATCAGCCCGGCCTTGCTGACGTTGTACGCGGCGTAGTCGGGCATGCCGACCAGCCCGCTGACCGAGGCGGTGTTGACGATCGTCCCGCCCCCGCCGGCAACCATCCGACGGGCCGTCTCGCGGGCCACCAGGAAGGCCCCGGTGAGGTTCACCCGCAGTGTCCGCTCCCAGTCCTCCAGCGAGGTGTCGAGGAACGGGCTCCGGATGCTGATGCCGGCGTTGTTGCACACCACGTCCACGCCGCCCCAGGCGTCGTCGGCCTCGGCGAGCGCCTCGCACAGCTCGGCCTCGTCCCCGACGTCGGCGGCCAGCAGCAGTTCGACTCGGGGCGAGTCCTTCGCGAAGGATTCCAGCGCCTCGCGGTCGCGGTCCAGGACGGCCACGCGGTGGCCGTCCGCCAGGAACCGGCGGGCGATGGCCGCACCGATCCCCGAGGCGCCGCCGGTGACCAGGACGCGCCGCCGCGGCGGACTGTCCGAACTCACTGACTCTGTAGGCATGTCGGCCATGCGATCCCCTCTACTGGGCGCCGGAGCTCGGGTCGTTGCCGCGGGAGAAGTCGCCGGTGCGCAGCGCGTCGTAGAGCCGCCGACCGGTGGACGCGGGGCTGAAGAAGAACCGCGTCGATTCCTGGCGCCGCAGCAGCCCGTGGACCACGAAGTCGCGGGCGGTGGCGCCCCAGTACGCGGGCCCGAGCAACCCGAGCAGGCGCAGATAGTCCGGCAGTCCCAGCGGCTCGCCGAACCAGTGGTTGACCGAGACGGACGGCGTGTGGGCCCGGATGTCGTGCCACCAGCCACGCGGGATGTAGAGCAGTTCGCCCGGCTGCATCCGCGCATGGTGCAGGACGGCGTTCCGAAGACGGGGGAACCGGGACAGGTCGGGGTCTGCCAGGTCGATCCGGCTGTTCACCAGATTGCCGGGGAACGGATAGACGGCCCTGCTGTCCTGCCAGGACACCAGGATGACGCTCTTCTCGCCCCAGACCTGGCAGAAGAAGTTGTCCTTGAGGTCGGAGTGCAGCATGGAGCGCGTCCCGGCGGAGCCGATCCACACCCGGGTGTCGGTGCCGTGGCCGTCGGGCGGTAGGAGGGAGGCGAAGTCGCAGTCGGCGGGATCGAAGATCTCGTGGGCACGCTGGTAGGCGAGGTAGCAGGGAGCGGCGGGTCCGGCGGTGGTCATCCGGTCGAGGAACTCGCCGAAGGGCAGCTCCCGTTCGTACCGTCGTTGGTCCTGGGGGAAGAGCACGCCGGTGGCGGGGAGGTCCATCAGGGCCGTCACCCGGCGCTCGGGGTTCCGCTTCGTGAGCTCCGCCGGGTTCCAGGCCGTGCCGGCAGGCCAGTCATCCATCAGACCGGAACAGACCAGCGGACCGGAACGGGCGGCGACGCTCCGGCGGAGGGCGCCCACATCAGCCACACGCACGCGTTCGACGGGCCGGACCGTGAGCCCCGCCGCCCGAAGGATCGGTGCCACCTCACCCGCCATCCCGGACGGGACGCCGGTCGGCTCGTGCCCAGCCGATGACTGTCCCGCGCCGGACCGTTCGATTGGGGTCATGACACCCCAGGGTCTGGGAGATCGAGAGTTGTGCATAGACCCGTTCACGCCGAGATTGCTGTCGGGTGTCCGGCTTTCGGCCACCCTTGACGCCACCCGCCCCACGGAACGGTGTCGGTACGATCATTGCTACAACAGCTCCAGGATCTCGCTCATCTCCTGGGCGGTGGGAATCCACTGCCCCGCTGCCGCATTGGCCCGCACCTGGTCCGGATTCGTGGCCCCTGCTATCACCGAAGTGCAACCCGGGAACGCGGCGAGGCAACCGATCGCGATCTCCAGGAGACTGCGACCGTTCTTCGCGCCCCAGGCGGTCAGCGCCTCCACGGTGTCGAGCCGTGCCTCCGTCACCTGGTACGCGCTCTCCTTGATGCGGGTGCCCTCCGGGAGGGCCCTGCCGCGCCGTACCTTGCCCGTCAGCAGTCCGTTCGCCAGCGGGAAATAGGGCAGTACCCCGAGGCCGAAACGGCGTGCGGCCGGGAGGACCTCCTTCTCGACATCCCGGTTGAGCAGTGACCAGTGGTTCTGGGCGGATACGAAGGGCTCGAATCCCTGGGAACGGGCCGTGCACGCGGCCTCGGCGATCTGCCAGCCGGCGAAATTGGAGCTCCCGACATAGCGGACCTTCCCTTCCCGGACCAGCTCGGTCAGGGCGGCGAGGGTCTCCTCCACCGGAGTGTGCGGGTCGGGCGTGTGGATCTGATAGAGATCGATGTAGTCCGTACGGAGACGCCTGAGGGACGCTTCGACGGCGCGGCGGATGTACGCGCGCCCACCCTTGGCGCCGGCTGCGGGGCCGTACGCCATCGCCAGTTTCTGATGGCCGAACTTTGTTGCCAGGACGACGTTCTCGCGCTGTCCCCGGAGGCATTCGCCGAGCACGGACTCGGAGTCCCCGTAGACGTCGGCCGTGTCGAACAGCGTCACCCCGGCGTCCAGCGCGGCCGTGACCATCGGGCGGGCGCGGTCCAGCCCCACGGACCTTCCCAACTCGTTGCATCCCAGGCCGACTGCGGAGACCTGCATTCCCGAACTACCCATCGAGACATAGCGCATGGCCCCGGAGTGTACGGATGTCCGGTGCGCGTTCAAGGAGTCGAACCGCAATACCGGTCGCAAGCCGGCAGGGCCTGCCCGACGTGCTGCGCGCTGCTCCGGAACTCCGCTCACCGGAGGACCGCCCGGGCGGAACACGGGAGCTCCTCCTCTCCGGATCCGGGCCCACGGGTGCTGCCGGGATCAAGGTCGAAACGGGCACGGGAGTTCCGGGGAAGTGGACACGAGGGGCGGCGGCGACCTGAGGGACTGGGGATAAGTCACTTCGGTGCCGGAACTGGCCGAATCAGCAGGCCCCGCAGCCGCGACTGCTTGACGGCCGCTTGCGATCGCCGATAATCGAACCGGTCGGCTCCTGATATTCTCTCGTGTCCGACGGGCATGGGCGCGCCGGAGGAGACGGCAATTTCGAGCCGAGGACGACCGAAGGGGTCGCTGTGGTCGAAGGCCTTTCCGGAATCGAGGTACGCCGCATCGCCGGAAAGCTCGGAGCGGAGATTCGGGGTGTGGATCTGAGGCTCGCCCATGACGGCGATCCCGGGATCATGGAGGAGATTCGCGCCGCCCTGCTCCGTCACAAGGTGATCGTCTTTCGCGCGCAGGACCTGAGTCACGCCGAACACGTGGCTTTCGCGCGTGGTCTGGGCGAAGTCACCCGTCTTCCGGGCCGCCGGCACGGCACGCATCCGGAGGGATTCCCGGAGATCCTTGTCGTCGATCCGGACGCGAAGGGAACCCGCAGGGGCCTCAGATCTGCGGAGCGGTTGTCGGGCAAGTCGACGCGCCATGATTCCGGTTGGCACGTGGACATCGCCTCCGCCGTGAACCCCCCGGCGATTTCGGTGCTCAGGTGTGAGGTCGCCACGGAATACGGTGGCGACACCCAGTGGACCGATCTCGTCGCCGCGTACGAGGGCCTGTCCCGCCCCCTTCAGCAGCTTGCCGACAATCTGCGGGCCGAGCACGGCCTGCACGCGGGGGTGCGGCTGCTGTTCTCCGACGACGAGGACGTGGAGAGCATCCGGGACCTCGCACAGGACACGCTGCTGTCCCTGCACCCGGTGGTGCGGGTGCACCCGGAGACGAAGCAGAAGGTGCTTTTCCTGCCGCCGGCGTCCGTATGCCATGTGACCGGAGTGCTCCCTTGGGAGAGCGACGGAATCCTGGGGCTGTTCTTCACCCACATCAGCCGTCCTGAATACACCGTGCGGCATCACTGGGGGCCCGGCGACGTCGCCGTCTGGGACAACCGCTCGGTGGCCCACCTCCAGCCGGCCGATCTCCATTTCACCGACTACCGGCGCAGGATGTACCGGGTCATGGTCCTGGGGGACCGTCCGGTCGGACCGGACGGCTTCGTGTCCGAAGCCGTCCGGGGCGAACCGCTCAGGCCCTTCGTCGGGCCCGGCGGGGGCGAGGCCGCCGGACCGGTACCGCAGTAGGGCCGGGGCGGGGGCCGCTCCTGCCCGTCCGTCGCCGCACAGGCAGGTGCCCCGTTCGCGGCCGTGCAGGCCGCGAACGGGGCACCGTGGCTTCCCGGGAGACGGCGGAGGCCGCCGGGCTCCGGCCCCGACCGCGAACGAGGGGGCCGGCCTCGTGACGACTACGGTTCCTCGGCCTGATCGGGGCGAGTGAAGAGGCGGCCGTCCGACCAGATGTAGCGGGCGCGGCCCCACTCGGCGGCCGACGCGACATCCGGGAAGAAGCCGCGTCCGTTGTAGTTGGCGCTGGTGTTGCACAGGACGGGGATTCCGGTCAGTGCCTCGTACGCGGTGAGGATGCGCGCGACGGCGCTGTCGGACGCGGGGCTGACCGTCTGCAGCCGCGCGGTGCCGTCGAGGTGGATGACCGCGGGAATGCGACTCACCCACCCCGGGCGGACACGGTGGTCGAAGAGCATGAACGGGTCGTCGCCGCCGGGATCGAACACCTCGCGTGACCGGTGCGCGAGACAGACCGGCGCGACCGGGCGGTAGGACTCCCGATCCTTCATCGCGTTGAGCAGGTCCTTCGTCCCGGCCTCGGTCGCGGGCGCGATGATGCTGCGGTTTCCCAGCGCCCTCGGCCCGAGCTCGGCCCGGCCGGAGAGGACGACGACGGGTGACCCGTCGCTGTGCAGCAGCTCGGCCAGTCGGCGTTCGTCGCAGGCCCGTTCCGTCCACCCCTCCGGCAGGGCCCGGTCCGAGCGGAGGCGTGGTCCGCTGTGGACGTCCCAGACGAGGGAGCGGTGTTCGGTGCTGTGCACCATCTCGCAGCAGGCGGTGCCGATGGCGGCGCCGGAGTCGTTGGGAAACGGCGGGACCCAGATCTCCTCGAAGAGCCCGGCGGCCCGGATCGCCGAGTTCCATTTGATGTTGAGGGCGCAGCCGCCCGCCATCACCAGACGCGGGTACCGGCCCTTGTACCTGCTGTTCACCACGGTGGTGAGGGCGGACACGAGGGCGCGTCCGAGAAACTCCTGGAAGGTGGCGACGAGGTCGGCGTCCGACAGCCCCGGAAGGAGGCGCTCCCGTTCGGCGGTCAGTTTCGGGCCCAGGGCGAGGCCGCTCTCCCTCGCCTCCTCGGACATGCCGTCAAGGAGCGTGTCGAGAACGGGGAAGGCGCCCTGGTCGACCTTGCCCAGTGCTGCCCAGGCCATGGCCTTTCCGGCGATCGAGCGGAACTGCTGGGCGTCGGATCCCGGGTCGGCCTGCGAGGTGTGGGCGCGGAAGGGCCCGAAGTGGGAGCAGAAGAGAGCGAACAGCCTTCCGCGGAAGGGCAGCAGGCGAGCCACGAGTCTGACCGGTCCCCGCTCCGGTGCGATCTCGTACAGCCTGGCCGCGGTGCCGCCGTCCCACACCAGGGCGAGGGCGTCGGCGCCCTGCGCGGCGAAGGGGCTGGAGCAGTAGGCACCGAGCAGGTGGTTCGCCACGTGGTGGTAGCTGGCGTACCCGCGGGTTCCCTTGCTGAAGTCGTGTGCGGTGAAGGTGTAGCGGTGAAGGGGAGTGTTCGACAGGAAGCCGTCGGCGTAGGGGGCGACCGGCAGGACGGTCGGCTTCCCTTCGTCGGAGGTGGACACCGTCCACGGGTCCCCGGTCGAACGCATCCAGCCGTCGACGACGAAGCGATCGATGTCCTCGATCTCCACACCCTCGGATCTGAGGATCTCCGACACCCGGCGAAGGTCCCCGAGCGGGCTGTACCGGGGACTGTTGTCGATCTTCTCTGTCTCGGTGCTGAAGACCAGGCGGTTTCCGTCGATCACCGCGATGCCGCCGTCATGTGAAACCTTGATGCCGCAGATCAGCAAGGCAATGCCCTTCCTCGTGGCATGCGATACGGCTGACTCGGACTGTCCACAGGAGGAATCCTCCGGAGATGCTGCCCGGGGAGCGCCGCGCGTAACCGTGGCTCGTGGCTGCGTGAGGCGCCTCGCGCGAGCACGGAGGGGCAGGCGGCTGCCGTGGGCGGTCGCCGGGTCTTGTGGGCCGGCACACGCGGGTCGGTCGCTGCCCGGGCCTACCCGTCGACATCCGGGGGGCGATGACCGAAGTGCTGATGGAAGGTGAATTCACGGTGACTTTCAGGGTGCGCCCAGTGCGTCACGGGTCGGGCACAGGGGGTCGCCTCGGACGATGACCGCGTCCGTTCGCCCGTTCGTCGGCGTGCCTCGTACTCGTAGGGAGTTCCCGTGTCCACTGGTCGGTCCGTCGTGATCCGTTCGCTTGCGCCGTCGATGGCGGCGCTCGTTGTGGTGGTCGCCGCCTCGGGGTGCGGCGTGGAGTCCGACACCGCGGCGGGGGCCGCGCCGACCTCCGGGTCGGCCTCCGCGGCGATCGCCTGCGGCGGATCCGGGCAGCTGCTGGGCGCCGGTTCGACCGCACAGGGGAACGCGATCGACCTGTGGAGGACCGAGTTCGAGTCGGCGTGTCCGAGTGTCACCGTCAACTACGGCGGGGGCGGCTCGGGCGCGGGCGTCCAGCAGTTCAACTCGGGAAAGGTGGCTTTCGCCGGCACCGACGCGGCTCTCAGCCCCGCCGAGGTCGACGCGTCCAAGCAGGTCTGCGCCGGCGGCCGGGGCATCGACCTGCCGATGGTCGGCGGCCTGATCTCCATCGTCTTCAATGTCGCCGGTGTCGACAGGCTCGTGCTCGACGGCCCCACCGCGGCCAGGATCTTCGACTCGCAGATCACCACGTGGAACGATCCGGCCGTCGTCGCGCTCAATCCGGGCACCAGCCTGCCGGACGCGCCGATCCAGGCGCTCCACCGCGGGGACGACTCCGGCACCACCGCCAATCTGACCGCGTACCTCGCCGCGGCGTCGAACGGCGTCTGGGGCTACCCGGCCGGAAAGGCCTGGGTGGCCAGGGGCGGGCAGTCCGCGAACGGTTCGGCCGGGGTCTCGGCGCAGGTCAAGCAGGTCGACAACTCGATCGGCTACGTCGAACTGTCCTTCGCCGAGACCAACAACCTGAAGAGCGCCGCCATCAGTACCGGCGCCGCCGAGCCGGTCGAGGCGAACGCCGCGAACGCCGCCACCACCCTGGCCAAGGCTCAGATCACCGGCACCGACGGCGACCTCGCCCTGAACCTGGACTACGCGATCAAGGACGCGAACGCGTACCCGCTGGTCCTGGTCACCTACGAGGTGGTCTGCGACAAGGGGAACAAGGCCTCGACCCTGCCCGCCCTGAAGTCCTTCCTCACCTACACGAGCAGCGACGCCGGCCAGCAGGCCATCGCCCCGATCGGCTACGTCCCCCTGCCGGAGGCGCTGACGTCCAAGGTCCGGACCGCGGTCTCCGGTCTCGCCTGAGTCCGGCGGAGCGAGCGACGGCGGCGCGGCAGCGGGGCGCGTGGGGCGACCCGGCGGCTCGTCGGTTCACGCGGAGCGGACCGTCTCCCGGTAGTGGCGCGGGGACAGGCCGGTGGTGCGTTTGAAGGCATTGCTGAAGGCGCTCTCGGAGCCGTACCCGAGGGCGGAGGCGATGACCGACAGGGGGGTGTCCGCGCGTCGAAGGGCGTGCTCGGCCCGGTGCATCCGCCAGCGGCGGAGATAGGCCAGCGGGGGGACACCCGCCACGTCCTTGAAGCGCTTGGCGAAGCTGGTGCGGGACATCGCGGCCGCCCGGGCCAGTTCGGCGAGTGTCCAGGGCCGGGCCGGGTCGCCGTGCATCAGCCGCAGGGCGGGCGCGATGCGTTCGTCCGCCAGGGCGCGCAGCCAGCCCGTCGGGCAGGAACCGGCGTCCGCATCGGCGAGGAAGGCGCGCAGGACCTGGACGAGGACCAGCGGCGCGAGGTGGCCGGCGGCGAAGGAGGCGCCGGGGCGGTCGGCGGCCAGCTCGCGCAGCGTCTGGTCCATGAGCCAGCAGGCGGTGGGGGCTTCGGCCGTCGCGGCGCTGACGTGCATCACGGGCGGGAGCGCGCCGAGCAGCAGGTCCTTCGCGGTGCTGTCGAGTTCCATGTGGCCGCCGATGGTGACGGCGTCCCGGCCGTCGTCCCCGGTGTGGAGGAAGGGCTCGGCGCAGGCCCTGAGGAGGGGCAGTGCGTCAACCGCCGGTACTGCCGGATCACTCGCGAGGGTGTACGGGCGGTCGCCGGAGAGGACGGCCATCGCACCCGCTTCGAGGCGTACGGGTCGCTCGACACCCTCCACCACCAACCAGACGGTTCCCTGCAGCACGGCCTGGACCTTGAGTCGGCCCGGCGCGGGAAAGGCCAGCGCCCAGGCGCCTGCCGCCGTGAGGCCGCGCGACAGGACGCAGCGGACGCCGGTGAGTTCGAGGGCTTCGGCGAGGGGGTCCCCCCAGACCGAACGGCCGGGGGCGGGCGCGGACAGCGGTGCATCCATGAGCGGACTCTCGCGCAAGTCGCGCGGACGGGCAAGCATTCACACGTCGTCGCCGGATCGTCACCATGAGTGGTGGGACGTGTGCGTACTCCGTGCCGCGCGACCCGGGCCCGGCCGCCGACCGGTGGCCGGCCGACGAGTTCCAGGAGGTAGTTCCCATGGGCGGATTCCAGGACCGCGACAAGTTCCACCCGGACGAGGTCGTCCTCTCGGCGGCCGAGAAGAGCGTCATCGCCGAACTCCTGAAGGGCGGCGGCCAGAGCGAGCCGGGCGAGTCCACGGACGAGGGCTGACACGGTTCGAAGCCAACAGGCCCGAGGGTGCCGGTCCGTGACGGTCGTACGCCGGCCGTCGCGGACCGCGCCCCCGCCCAGCAGACGGGACGGTCGTGACCACCACCACGCACACCGCTCCTCCCCAGTCAGGGGAGCGCAGCCTCACTCCGCAGCAGGCGTTCGCGAGGGCCGCCGCCGCGATCGCCGACCTGGGGCTGGAGGCCGATCTGGCGCCGGTCCTCGACGGCAGCCCCGGGACGTGGCGCTGCGTCCTGCGGCGCGGCGGCGTACCGCTGCGCACCGGACTGGGGCTGGGCAAGGGCAGCCGGGCGGAGGCCCGGACGGGAGCGCTGTTCGAGGCGCTGGAGCACCAGCTCAGCGGGGTGGACGGACTCGACGGCGCGCGGATCCGGTTGGCCTCCGCCCATGACGTCGCGGGTGGTCCGCTCGGGCGGGACATCGCCGCCGCGCTGCTCGCCCAGGCACCCGACGGCCTGTTGGGGTGTCTGCCCTACCGCTCGCCCGACGGCGGTCCGGACGTCGACGTCCCGCTCTTCCTCTCCATGCCCGAGTACCTGCGCCCGGCGGGGGAGGGCCTGCGCCGGCAGGCCGGTGACACCTACGACTACCGGTCGGTGGGCCGCTACTCGGTCAACAACGGCTGGGCCGCCGGGGTCGATCCGGTCGAGGCCGCGGTGCACGCGATCAACGAACTGATCGAGCGGGACGCGCTGTCCATGCTGCTGATCGGCTGCTTCCTGCGCACACCCGCACGCCGTCCGGCCGTGGTCGACCCGGCGACGCTGCCCCCGGGCCTCGTCCCGCTCCTCGGCTTCGCCACCGCCCGCACCGGCCGGCCGGTGCACCTGATCGACATGACCACCGACCTGGACGTGCCGGCGTACGCGGCCTACCAGAGCGCGCCCCCGGGGCAGCCCGCGCGGGTCTGCGGCTGGGGGGCGTCGCTGTCCCGCGAGTACGCGATCTCCCGGGCGGTGAGCGAACTCGTCCAGCTGCACAGCACCATGGGCCTGCGCGAGCAGTACGCGCACCTGCTGCCCGAGCAGCGCGACGACACCGGACCCTACCCGGCGCTGCACGCCTGCTACCTGTCGGACTTCACCGCCGCCCTGGCCTCGGCCGAGGTCCGGCCCTTCGAGGCGACCACGGCGCCCGACACCCCGGGCGGGCACCTCGACCGGCTCCTGGGCCGCCTGAAGGACCACGGCTTCCCCGTCTACCGGCGCGACCACCACGTGACGCCGGACCTCGCGGTGGTCAACGTGCTGGTGCCCGGTCTGGAGCGGTTCATGCTGGTCACCGACGGCCAGGTCGTGGTGCCCGGCGAGCGCGGACTTGCGGCGGTCCGCGGTGGATGAGCCGGTGCGGTGGCGGCCGCTCGCCCACCGCGACGCGCCCCGGGTGGCGGGGCTGCTGGCGGTCTGCGAACGGACGGACCGCACCGGTGACCTGCGCGACGAACAGGACGTCCTCGACGGCTGGGCGGCTTCGGGCATCGACCTGGCCGCCGGTACGGCCTCCGCCTGGGCCGGACCGGAGCCGGTGGCGTACGCCGTCACGCGGGTGCGCGAACACGCGGACCCCGTCCACGAGATGACCCTCGACGTCGTGGTGCATCCCGCCCACCGGACCCCGGGCGTCATCGCGCACCTGCTCGACGGATGCCGCCGCACCGCGGCCCGCCGGCACCGGGAGAGGTTCGGCGGCACACCGCTGGAGCTCCACGCCCGGACGCACGGCCACCAGCGGTGGCTCGCCGAGGCGCTCGACGCCGCGGGCTACCGGCGGGTGCGAGGCTACCGGGGCATGCGGATCGACCTGGCAGAGCACGCGCCGTCCGCGCCGTCCGCCGGGGTGGACGGCGCGCCGGTGCTGCCGCCCGGGACCGTACTGGTGCCGTTCGAGGAACGCCACGACGCGCTGCTGCTGGCGGCCCGCAACGAGATCTTCGCCCGCAATCCGGGCAGCGTCCCGATGACGCCCGCGACGTGGCGTCATTCGGTGACCGGGAGTCCCTACTTCCGCCCCGATTCCTCCCTCCTCCTGCTCTCCGCCGACGGCCGGGAGATCCTCTGCTACCTGCTGGCCACCGAACTCGCCGACGCGGGGCGGGAACGCGAGTTGTACCTCGCCAACGCCGGCACCCGCACCGACCTGCACGGACGCGGCCTGTACCGGACGGTGTTCACCCACGCGCTGGCCCGCGCGAAGGACCGCGGCTACCGGTGGGCCGTCATGGACGTCGACTCCACCAACGCCATGGCGACCGGCGGCTTCTACGAACGCCTCGGCGCGCGGACCTTCCGCACCTGGACCGGGCACGCTCTGGACCTCACCGACGGCACCGGTCGCAGGGGCGCCGCCGTTCGCCCCCACGCCGCTCCGCCGCCCTGACCGGGCCGTCGGCCGGGTCGGCACCGGGAGCGCCGACGGGACAGGGGTGATCCCGAGCCTCGTGGCCGCCCGGCCGGCGAGCAGGTGCGCGACGGGCGGTGTGCGGTGCGGCACGAGGCCGGGCCGGTCGTGCCCGGCCTCGTGCGGGAGCGTCAGCTGTGCGGGAGGACGAAGTTGTAGCCCTGGGCGCTGTGGGCGCCGCCGGAGGGGCAGACGCCGTCGGTGGGATAGCCCCAGAAGAACATGGAGAAGCATTTCTGGCAGAATCGCCAGTTGCGCTGGGCGGTGGGCGTTTCCGGTACGTCGTACGGCAGGACGAAGTTGTAGCCCTGGGCGCTGTGGGCGCCGCCGGAGGGGCAGACGCCGTCGGTGGGATAGCCCCAGAAGAACATGACGAAACACTTCTGACAGAAACGCCAGTTGTTCTGCGTGCTCCGGATTTTCGCCGGTCCGGGGGCCGGGGCGGCGCTCGCCCGGCCCGTGCCCACGGTTCCGGCGAGGCCCACTGCGGTGGCGCCGAGCGCGCCGAGCAGGAAGGTCCGCCGCCCGTCCCGATGCTTCGAGGGGATCCCGGATTCGTTCAGCTGGTCCACTGTTCGTCCTCCGTTCACGATACTGCGAGGTGTGTACCGCGCCGCCGGGGCGCAGCCCCGGAAATAGTCCCGTCGGGAGTTCCGGCCGTCAAGGGAGAATTCTCGGGTGGTGACCGGCGGCGGCCGTTCCGGAACGGAATTCCGGCCGTCCGGACGGGGCGGGAGTGACAGGCGGGGAGAAACGATTCACCGTTGACGTCGAACGGTTCTCCGGCCGTGTTTTCGCCGGGAAAAGCATGCGGTCCGGAAGGAGATATTCCCGTCGAATTCTGCCGTATGCCGGACGTCGCGCGCCCGGCTCGCACGCCTCGCGCCGTGCGCCGCGCGGAGCAGTGCCGACCCGTACCCACCTGCGCCGTACCTGCACCGCACCGGCCCGAGCCGGCTCGCTCGGGCCGGCGCGGGCCGGTGCGGGTCGGGTCAGACGGTGGCCGCCCACCCGTCGCGCAGCTGCGCGAACGCCTCGTGGAAACCCGGGAAGGTCTTCCGCACGCAGCCGGGGTCGTCGAAGGTGATGCCGGGCGTGCGCAGGCCGGTGACGGAGAAGGACATCACCATCCGGTGGTCGCCGTGGCTGGCGAGCTCGGTGGCGCGGGGCGTGCCCGGCCGGATCTCGATCCAGTCGTGGCCGGTGGCGACGTCGATGCCGAGCCGGCGGAGGTTCCCGGCGCACGCCTCCAGCCGGTCGCACTCCTTGATCCGGGTGTTGGCGACGTTCTCGATCCGGACCGGTCCGGCGGCGAACGGCGCGATGGCGGCCAGGGTCGGCATGGTGTCGGAGATGTCCCGCATGTCGACGGTCAGCCCGCCGAGCCGGCCGTCCGCCGGGCCCTCGACGGTGACCCGCTCGGCGCTGACGTCGACCCGCGCGCCCATCCGGGCCAGCACGTCGACGAACCGCAGGTCGCCCTGGAGCGCGTCGCGGCCCAGCCCGGGCACGGTGAGCCGGTGGCCGGTGAGGGCGGCTGCCGCGAAGAAGTAGCTGGAGGTGGAGGCGTCCGGCTCGATCGGGTAGGTGGTCGCCCGGTAGCCGCCGGGCGCGACCTCGAAGACGTTCCCGGTACGGGTCACGGTGGCGCCGAAGGTCCGCATCATGGCGATCGTGATCTCGACGTACGGCGCCGAGACGAGGTCGGTGACGGTGATCCGCAGCCCCTGCTCGGTGAGCGGCCCGAGCAGCAGCAGCGCGGTCAGGTACTGCGAGGAGAGGCCCGCGTCCAGGGTGATGTCGCCGCCCCGGACCCCGGCGGCGGTGATCCGCAGCGGGTGGTGGCCCTCGGCCCCCTCGTGCACGAGCGCCACCCCGAGGGTGCGCAGGGCCTCGGTGAGCGGGCCGAGCGGACGGCGGCGCATCTGGGCGGAGGCGTCGAACCGGAAGTCGCCGTGCCCGGCGGCGGCGAGGACCGGCAGGAAGCGGGCGGTGGTCGCCCCGTCGCGGCAGTAGACCTCGGCGTCGTTGGCGGGGCCCTGCGGGCGGCCCTCGATCAGCCATCGGTCGGTCTCGCGGGTGAGTCCGTAGCCGAGGGCGCGCAGGCCCTCCGCGAAGCCGTCGGTGTCGTCGGAGACCAGCGGGCGGAGCAGCGTGGTGCTGCCGTCGGCGGCGGCCGCGAGGAAGAGCGCTCTCGCGGTCACCGACTTGGAACCGGGGATCTCGACGACGGTCATGGGGCCTCCTGGGCGCGGGCGGTCCGACGGGTGTCCCGGCCATCCTGCCCGAGGGCGCGCGGCGGCCGGGCGGACCGTCCGGGTGGTGGACGGACCGGTGGACGAGTCGGTGGGCGGACCGGTGGGCGGACAGGTGGAGGGGACGGCCGGCGTTCCGCGCAGGTCGGGGCCCGGCCGGGCTGTGGCACGATGCCAGGGATCGGCCCGAACGGCCGCTGCCCGCCCGGGTCACCGCCCGGGCCACCGTGAGACGAGGAACCTCGTGCCCGAGACCACCCGAGAGGCCGCCGAGACCGCGGCCGACCGCCTCACCTTCCGCCCCGCGACCACGGCGGACGTCGCCGCTCTCGTCGAGCTGGTCGAGTCCGCCTACCGGGGCGACTCCAGCCGGGCCGGCTGGACCACCGAGGCCGACCTGCTGGAGGGCCAGCGCACCGACGCGGAGGGTGTCACCGCGGCCGTCACCCACCCCGACGGCGTGGTGCTGCTCGCCGAGCGGGACGGCGAACTGCTCGCCTGCTGCCAGTTGGAGCGCCGGGGCGAGCACGCCTACTTCGGCATGTTCTCGGTGCGTCCCGGCCGTCAGGGCGGCGGCGTCGGACGGGCCGTGCTCGGGGAGGCCGAGCGGTTCGCGGCAGGGGAGTGGGGGGCCGCCGAGCTGGAGATGACGGTGATCGAGCAGCGGGCCGACCTGATCGCCTGGTACGAGCGCCGGGGATTCCACCGCACGGGCGTCTACTCCCCCTTCCCGTACGGCGACGAGCGGTTCGGGATCCCGCTCCGCTCCGACCTGCGCTTCGAGAAGCTGGTCAAGGCGCTTACCGTCCGGTAATGATGACATTTCGTCAGGACGTGCACGAATCTGACATGCCGTCAAAGTCCTGACCTGCGGTGATGCTGGGATGTCATACCTCGTTAACGATTGGTCTAGGCCATTGTGAGAGGCTGGCGACGCACGGTCACGTTCCGTCCCAGCCCAGGGGGGCCATTTCCGCATGCCCGTACTCCATGGCGACGCCATGTCCGCAACCGACACGGATCCGCGCCGTGCCCGCCGAATATCCGGCGACCGGCCCGGCGACGGACCGTCTCGGCTGCCAGATCCGCCCGACGACCAGGAGCTCTACTGGTACTTCGGACCGCAGCGCCGATGGGTCCTGCTCTGCGCGACCCTCTCCTACGCCGGTGCCACCGCCACGCTGGGCCTCTTCGCGCTCAGCCGGCCGCTGCTCTGGCCGTTCCTCGCACTCACCGTGCTCAACGCCGCGACCTGGCTGCTCTCCATCGCCGACGGCCAGCGTTCCCGCCGCTTCACCCGTGACTCGCACGACCTGCTGGTCCGGGCCTGGAGCCCCGCGCACCACCCCGGCGTCGACCTGCTGCTGCCCACCGCCGGCGAACCGCTCGCCGTCCTGGACAACGCCTACCGGCACACCGCAGCCGTCCGCTGGCCCGGCGCACTCACCGTCCTGGTCCTCGACGACGCGAACCGGCCCGAGGTGCGCGAACTCGCCGAGTCCTACGGCTTCGAGTACCGCGCCCGCCCGGACCGGGGCCGCTTCAAGAAGGCCGGCAACCTCAACCACGGCCTGGCCGAGGGGACCGGCGACATCATCGCCGTCCTCGACGCCGACTTCTGCCCGCGCCCGGACTTCCTGCAGCACCTCGTGCCGTACCTCGACGACCCGAACGTCGGCATCGTGCAGAGCCCGCAGTGCTTCGACACCGATCCCGGGATGTCCTGGCTGGAGCGCGCGGCCGGAGCCACCCAGGAGATCTTCTACCGCTGGATCCAGCCCTCCCGGGACGCCCAGGACGGCACCGTCTGCTGCGGTACCAACGCGCTCTACCGGCGCGCCTCCCTCGAACGCGTCGGCGGCTTCGCCGAGATCGACCACAGCGAGGACCTCTACACCGGCCTCTCGCTCGCCCGCGCCGGGTGGACCACCCGGTACGTGCCCGCCCTGCTCGCCAAGGGCATGTCGCCCACCGGCCTGCCCGCGTTCATCAGCCAGCAGTACCGCTGGTGCCTCGGCTCGCTCGCGCTGGTCGGAGACCCCGACTTCCGGCGCGGCCCGCTGCCCCGCTCGGCCCGGCTCTGCTTCTGGAACGGCATACTCGGCTACCTCACCAGCGCGGTGAACGTCTTCGCCGTCCCGCTGCCGGCGCTGATCATGCTGTTCTTCCGGCCCGACGAGATCGCCCCCTGGCAGGTCCTCCCCTTCCTGCCGCCGATCTGGGTCTCGCTCGTGCTGCTGCCCGCGATGTCCCGCACCCGCTGGCGCTTCGAGGTCACCCGGGTCCAACTCCTGGGCGGGCTCTGCCACGTGGTCGCCATCGCGCACGCGCTGCGACGCCGCAGCGCCGAGTGGGTGCCCACCGGCGCCGTCTCGGGCGGCACCTCGCTGGCCCGGGCCGTCGCCCGGATCGGTGTCGGCTGGCTCGGCTTCGTCATCGTGGCCGGCGCGGCCGGGCTCGCCCGGGCCGTCTCCCTGTACGGCTGGCAGCCGTACTGGGCGCTCGCCGGCCTGCTCGCACTGACCACGTACACCATGGTTCCGCTGATCAGGGCCCTCTGGCCGCTGCTCCGGGGTGGCAACGACGCCACCGTCGCGGACCTCGCACGCCCCGCGGACGACCCGACCCCGGGCTCCGCCGCCGAACTGCGCTTCGGCCGGGCCGAGTCGGTCGCCGTCACCGCCGTGCTGCTGCTCTGCGGCCTGCTGGCGTCCGGCTGGGCCGACCCGCTCATCTTCTGACCTGCCGTCAGAGAACATCTGCTCGAACCGACTTCCCCCTCTTCCTTGCGCGTCGCCCCACCGGCGCGGACTCGCCGCCCGGCCGCCCCATCGGCCCGGCGGCCCCGACCACCGCTGCCAGCCCTGCAAGGAGCACCGCCGTGCCCACGGCCGTACCACCGGGCGCCGAGCCGTCTCGCGCCGCCCTTTCGGATGACGCAACGTCACCGTCCGCCGTCAGCAACGAACTTGTCCCCGTCGTTCTCGTACCCGGGCCGCCCGCCGACACCTCCGGCACCGCGGTCATCGCGTCCGCGGGGTCCGTGGCCACCGGGTCGGCCGTCGAACCGGCCCACCGCGCCGGACCCGCGACCACCGGACCGGCCGACCGGCCCCGGACGCGGGCGGCCTTCCGCCCCGACATCGAAGGACTGCGCGGCGTCGCCGTGCTCTCCGTCCTCGCCTTCCACGCGACCGTGCCCGCCTTCACCGGCGGCTACGTCGGTGTCGACGTCTTCTTCGTCATCTCCGGCTTCCTGATCACCGGCCTGCTGCTCGCCCGCCCGATCGGCCTGTGGGACTTCGCGTCCCGCCGGGCCCGCCGCATCCTGCCCGCGGCGGCCGTCGTCCTGGTCGCCACCGCCCTCGCCGGGGGCGCGCTGCTCGACCCGCTGCGCGGCACCGACCTGGCCCGTGACCTGATCGCCTCCGCCGGACAGTTCGCCAACTGGCGGTTCGTCGGCCAGCAGACCGACTACCTCGCGGCCGAGCGCGACCCGAGCCCGCTCCAGCACTTCTGGTCGCTCGGGGTGGAGAACCAGTTCTACCTGCTCTGGGGCGTCCTGCTGCTCGGCCTCGCCCGCTACCTGGTCGGCCGCCGCCGCACCGCCGCGATCTCCGTCGCCACCCTCGCCATCGGCGGCGTCTCCCTGCTGCTCTGCATCCGGTGGACGGCCGGCTCCGCGCCGCTCGGCTACTTCTCCACCGCGAGCCGTCTCTGGGAGTTCGCCGCCGGCGCGTGCGCCGCGCTGGCCGCGCCGGCGCTCACCGCCCGCCTCGGGCGCGGCGGACCCGGCACGCGCCTCGGGGGCTGGGTGCTGCGCGTCCTCGGCTGGGCCGGCGCCGCGGCCGTCGTGATCGCGGTCTTCCGGTACGACCGCAACACGCCGTTCCCCGGCAGCGCCGCCCTGCTGCCCGTCCTCGGCACCGCCGCCGTCCTGCTGGCCGGCCCGGCCCACCGTGCGCTCGGCCCCACCGACGCCGGCCGGCTGCTCGCCACCCGGCCGCTGCGTGCCGCCGGCCGCCTCTCCTACGCCTGGTACCTCTGGCACTGGCCGGTCCTGATCATCGCCCAGGCCCGCTACGGCGCCCTCCCGTGGACCACCCTGGTCCTGCTCACGGCGGCGAGCGCCCTGCCGGCCTGGCTCACGATGCGCCTGGTCGAACAGCCGCTGCGGTACGGCAGCAGCCCGGCCCCGCGCCGCGGGCTCGCGGTCGGCGCCAGCGCCCTGATCATCCCGCTGATCGCCGGTCTCACCCTGGGCGGTGGGACCGTCCGGGCACTCGGTGACCCGAACGCGCCCGCCGTCGCACCGGCCGGCGCCGTGGACGGCCCGGGCCTGCTGGCCCCCGGGATCAGGGTCCTCGCCCTCACCCCCTCGCTGGCCCGCGCCCGGGAGGACTTCCCGCCGGGCAAGGGCTGCGAGATCCCGCTCGCCGCGGAGAACAGCCCGCGCTGCCTGTTCGGCACCGAGTCCAGCCCGGACCGGATCGTCCTGATCGGCGACTCGCACGCCGGACAGTGGATCTCCGCGGCCCTCGCCATGGCCGACCAGCGGCACTGGGCACTGGAGGTGCTGGTCAAGCCGGGCTGCCCGCTGGCCACGCTGACCGTGCGGAACAACGTCCTCGGCCGCACCTTCGAGGAGTGCGACCGCTGGCGCGAGAACACCCTCACCCGGCTGGCCGTCGGCCCCAAGCCGCGCCTCGTCCTGATGGCCGGCCTCAACCGGTACGGCGGCCAGGACGAGCGCACCGAGGGCTGGACCCGCACCCTCGACCGGCTGTCGGCCCTCGGCACACCGCTCGCCTACCTGGGTGACACGCCGATGCCGGGCAAGGACATCCCCACCTGCCTGGCCGCCTCCGACGGCCGTTCGGACGCCTGCTTCTTCCCGCGCGAGTCGGCCTTCGAGCGCGACCCGCTGATCGACGGCGGTCTGGCCGGGCGGTACGGCGTCAGTGTCCTCGACCTCGGTCCGCTGCTCTGCCCGGGCACCGGCCTCGACTGCCCGTCCGTGCTGGAGGGAGTGATCCTCTACCGCGACACCGGCCACATCACCGACACGCTGGCCCGCGTCCTCGCCCCGCGCCTGGACCAGGCGCTGCTGGCCGGCCGGAGTTGAACAGGCGCGGCTGACCGGCCCCGAACGGATCGGCCCCGTACGGTCCGGCCCCGTACGGACCGGCGGAGGACCGATCGGTGCGGGGCCGCCGGGCAGCGACGGGCGGCGGCCGAGCCGTTCCGCGGTGCAGCGCCTGCGCCCCGACGGCGCAGGCCCTGGCACGTGCCCCGACACAGGGGCCCTGAACGGGACCTTGCACACGGCTCCGACACAGGCCCCGCGGCCGGCCCCGGGAGAGCCGTCGGTCCCGCCGCGCCCGCCTCAGCCGTAGATGCTGTGGCAGAGCCGGGCCTGCTCCGAACCGGCCGGCCAGCGGCCGAACCGCTCGGCCTGGTCGCAGATCGACCCCGGCGCGGCGGCCGGCGCCGCACCCGCCGGAGGAGCGCCCGCGTCGGGGCCGGGCGCCGGGGCAGGCCCGGCCGCCGGCGTCTCCGCCGACGTGGCGCCCGCGCCCGGAGCTCCGGCGGAGCGGGTGGGTACCGGGCGCGGGGTCCGGCTCCCACCCGGCTTCGGACGGGTCGTCGCGGCACGGTCGCTCCCCGCCCCCGGAGCGGCCGGGGAGGCGCCGTTCCCGGCGAGCCCGGGACCCTGGGCGGCCGTCGGCGGTCTGTTCTCGGCCGCGGTCGGGGCGGGCAGTGGCGAGGGCGCCGGGACCGGCAGCAGATCCGGCACCGGCGGGACCGAGGCGGAGGGCGTCGGCGTCGGCGACGCCGGGAACGCCACCACCCCGGACGACTCGTCACCTGACCCGGGCCCGCACATCGTCAGGACGGCCGCCAACCCGGCGGCGATCCCCGCGGCGCCCGCCACCCAGGCCCAGCGGGGCCGCCGGTCCGGCGTGACCCCACCGGTCGCACCCGCCCCACCGGTCGCACCCGTTCCCGCCGGGGCCGCCGCGGGCGGTGGGGGCACGGCGGGTGGCGGGGCCGGCACCGGTGGAGGCTGCCACCTCTGCTCCGGCCACTGCCACTGCCCGCCACCCGCGGGACGTCCGCCGCCTGCCGGTTGTCCGCCCATGTCCTCGTCCTCCTGCCGTCGCAGCCTCGCCTGCCCGTCGACGAGCGGTGACCCCCGCCGGCGCCGGGCCGTACGGGACCGAGCCCGTACGGCGCCGACCACCCGCTCGCCGTACCCAACGAGTGCGCCGACGAGGGGACATGACCCGGACGAGGGTTGTCGCGGCGCGCGGGGTCCTCCGGGGCGTACGCTGCCTGCCGTGCCCCGGGTGCGGTCACCCCAGGTCAGCCACATGCTGGGGGGCATGAAAACCATCAGTACGTCCGGCGCGACGAAGCCCCTGGTCGAGATCGCCGACTTCCGCACCGACAGCCGCTACCGGCTGGTCCGCTTCGAGGGCCACGGCTGGGAACCCCTGGCCCCGGAGGAGTTCGAACCACGGATCCGTCAGCTCTTCCCGGACCTCGACCCCCACGACGCCGTCCGCGTCCGGTGGAGCGACCGCCCCTGGGAATGGCCCGCCTGGCACCCCGGTGAGGCCTGACCGGGGGAGTGGCCGCTGCCCTGTACAGTTGACGCCGCCCGTTGACCGCGGACTCCGGACGCTCCGCCGACGCGGTCCGCCGGTACGACGCCCCCCGGAGCGGAGCCCGTTGACACGTCGTCCGCCGAGGGACCGCCGGTCGGCGGGTCGGCCCGCCGCACGCCCCCGGAGGCGCGGAGCGGCTCCGGGCGAGCGGGTTCACGGGAGGAGGCGGCGGATGGGCGGACCGACGAGTACGGCCGGGTACGGCGAGGCGGCGGATCAACTCGCCCTCCAGTACGAGGCCGTGACCTTCACCGAAGTCCACCGTGAGGTGCTCCACCTCCTCCCGGCGTCACCCGGCACCGTCCTGGACGTCGGCGCCGGCACCGGACGGGACGCCGCCGCGCTGGCCGCGCTCGGACACCGGGTGGTCGCCGCCGAACCGACGACGGAGCTGCGCCGGATCGGACGACGGCTGCACGCCGGGAGCGGCGTGCACTGGGTCGACGACGCGCTGCCCGGACTCCCCCGGCTCGGCGCGGGGGAGGACCGGTTCGACGCGGTGTTGCTGACCGCCGTGTGGATGCATCTGTCGGCCGAGGAACGACCCCCGGCGATGGAGGCCCTCGCCGGACTGCTCGCCCCGGCCGGTCGCCTCTTCCTCACCCTGCGACACGGCCCGGTCCCGCCGGGGAGGCGGATGTTCGACGTGTCCGCCGACGAAACGGTCGAACTCGCCCGCACCCGGGGCCTGGACCTGCTCCTGCGCACCGGACGCGCCGACCTGCACGGCCGGCCGGACGTCCGGTGGACGGTACTCGCCCTCCGGAACGGCCCGGCCTGACCTCGCGCGGCGCGGTCCTGGCCGTGGCGAAGGGACGACGGCGGGACGGCGCGGGGCCCGGACACGGGTTTTCAGGCGGGCTGCCACAGCTCGACCCGGTTGCCCTCGGGATCGGTGACCCAGCCGAATCGACCGACACCCTCCATGTCCTGGGTCTCCTCGGCCACGTCCGCCCCTCCGGCGCGCAACTGCGCGAGCATCGCGTCCAGGTCGCGGACGCGGAAGTTGAGCATGGTCCGCTGGCCGCGGGACCCGAAGTAGTCGGTCCCGGACTCGAACGTCGCGAACACCGTCGGCCCGGTTTCCTGATGCCACAGGCCGTGCGCGTCGGCGTCCAGGCCCAGGTGGTCGCGGTACCAGGCGTTGAGGGCCGCCGGGTCCGCGGCCCGCAGGAAGTATCCGCCAATTCCCCGTACGTGTTCCATGCCGCCATCCTGCCAGGACGGCGACCGGCCGGACCGGCACCACACGTGTGGCGCGCACCCCGTACGCGTAGGCAGGTGTGGTCGGGCGGGCGGTCCGGCCGACCGCCGGGACGATCCGGGCGACCGGGCGACCGGGCGGGAGCGGGGCGGCGGCGGGTGCGGGCCGGCGGGGCCGGGCGGCGCTACGACCAGGCCGAGGCCGCCCTGGTGAGGTCCGAAGGGTCACCGCCGGTGTGCGGGGCCGCCGTCCGGGGCGTCTGCGCCCCGGGTGCGACGAGCCGGACGGGGACGGGGCAGGCGTCGATCAGCCCGCTCAACTCCGCCCGGCGGGAGCGCCGTCGGGCCTCGCGGAGGCGTCGGGCCGCGCGGCGGGCGGCGCCGGGACGGTGGAACGCGGGTGCGGCGGCAGGAGTGGCGCCGCCGGACCGGTCGGTGCCGCCGGGGCGGTCGGGGCCGGTGGCGTCGGCGGTCACCACGAGCAGGCCGCCGACGCGGTCGGGGTGGGCGGCGGCGTAGCGCAACGCCGGTGCGGCGACGGCGGCGTGGGTCACCAGCACGGGGCGTGAGCGGACCGGGTCGAGCAGGGCCGCGAGCCAGTCGGCGTCGGGGGCGGCCGTGGGGGCGGAGCGGCCGAGCCCGGGGAGGTCGGCGGTGAGTGCGGGGGCGTCGAGCCGGCCGGTGGCGTCCGTCCAGGCGGCGGTGTCCGCGCCCGGCCCGGGGAGCAGGACGTAGCGCGGTGTCCGGCGGTCGCCGTCGAGGTAGGTGCGTCCGCCGGCGACGTCCGCGAACCCGCCCGCCGGGCCGCCGGGGCCGTGGCCGGTGGGTGCGGCCCCGAAGCCGTCGGCGACCAGGCGGTCGGCCCAGCGGCGCAACAGGTCGTCCACCGGGGGGTGGTGGAGTCCGGCAGCCCGGGCGAGCCGGTCGGCGGAGGCGGTGTCGTAGCCGTCCTCGACGAGGAAGGACAGGGTCTCCGGGTCGGCGCCGGTGAGGGCGCGGGGCAGTCGCCGTACCAGGCCGACCGGGACGAGCCCCCGGGGCGCCGGGACGTCCAGGTGCCGGGCGATCAGGGCGATCAGTTCGGGCAGCGGTGGGGTGGCGGGGTCGAGGACGGTGTGGGAGTGGGCCGGTCCGTCGTCGAACTCCGGGACGACGGCGAGGAATCGGGCCAGGTGGTCGATCGCGACCACCGGGAGGAAGGTCCGGGCCGTCCCGGGCAGCAGGGGGAGGCGGCCGGACCAGAGCTGGCGGACCAGGTCCGCCAGGCCCAGGTACTGCCCGGCCTCGCCGGTCTCCGAGTGTCCGATCACGCTGCTGGGGTTCACCGTGGTGAGCGGAACGCCGAGCTCGGCGGCCGTGACGCGGACGGCGGCGTCGCCGAGGTGCTTGGACGCCTCGTACGCCCCGAGCCGGGCGTAGAGGGTGTCGGTCTCGGCGGGCGGGAGGGGGTGGCGGGGCGCGCTGTCGCGGCCGACCCGGTACCCGGAGAGGTGGACCAGGCGCCGGAGCTGCGGCCGGCCCGCCGCCCAGTGGAGTGCGGTGAGTGCGCCCTCCACGTTGGCGGCGTGCGCCTCGGCACGGTCGAGGCCGAAGCGGTAGAGGGCGGCGAGGTTGTGGACGTCACGGACGGCGGCGAGCCGGGCGTCGTCGGCGGGCGACAGCCCGAGTCCGGGGCGGGTGAGGTCGGCGGTGACGGTGGTGAGGGCGCCGTCGTCGGCGCCGTGCGCCCGCAGCCAGGCGCGGAGTTCGCGGTCACGCGGTGAGCCGGGGCCGGTGCGGACGCCGGCGGCCACCGGCTCTCCCCGGCCCAGGAGTTCGAGGAGCAGCCAGCGGCCGAGGAAGCCGGTGGCGCCCAGGACCAGGGTGTGCGGCGGTGGCCGGTCGTCGGGGAAGGCGTCCGGCTGCCGGGGCTGCGGGCGGGGCGTGGTGGTCATGGTGCTCTCCTCTTCGGTGGTCCGGTCCGGTCGACCTGATTCTGTAGACCGGTCTGCATATTTTTTGGGCATGGATGCGGTGGTGGTGGAGGGCGAACCGTGCCCGGGGGTGTGTCCGGGTGCGCGGTGGGGATCTGCCGCCGGGGGCGGGTGGGCGCCGAGGCCGGCGCCCACCCGTGCTCAGCCGGTCCGCTGCGAGGCCGGGCTTTCGCGGGTGGCCTGCGTGGCCTGCGCGGCCTTCACGTCGAGCAGGTGGCGGACGGCGTGCGTCGCGGCGGTCAGCGGTTCGGGGGAGCGGCGGACGCGGGCCAGCAGGACCGCGCCCTCCAGCAGGGCGAGCGCCTGGCCTGCGGCGACGTCCGCCTCGGCGGGGTCGAACCCCTCGGCGGTCAGACGCTCGGTCAGGACGCGCTGCCAGCTCGCGTACACCTCGACGCAGACCTGGCGGAGCGCCTCGTTGCTGCCGGCGATCTCCAGTCCGACGGTGGCGATCGGGCAGCCCTTGGTGTACTCGGACCGGGCGAGACGGTCGGCGAAGGCCCGCGCCAGCCCGGCGACGACGGTCGCCGCGTCGGAGCCCTCGCGGGCGAGGGAGGCGAGCAGCTCCTCGACCTCCTGGCCGGCCTGGATCAGGGCGGCGGTCACCAGCTGGTCCTTGCCCTCCGGGAAGTGGAAGTAGAGCGATCCGCGCGGTGCGCCGCTCTCCGTCACGATCTGGTTGAGGCCGGTGCCGAAGTAGCCCTGTGCCTCGATCAGGCCGCGCGTGCCGGCGATCAGCCGGGCGCGGGTCTCCTCGCCTTTGACTCCCATGCGGAAACAATAGACCGGTCTGCATATTTTGTCGACGGGGCCATCCGGCGGTGCCGGTTGCGGTGGCTCCGGCCCGGTCGAGGACGGGGGAGGGCGGCGGGGCGAACGGATGGCACACCGACAAGAATCCGCGGGCACTTCTGGTGAAGATCACCATCACGGGCCGGGCCGGGCTCGCCCAGGATGTGAGCAGGGCCCGACCGGAGCGAGCCCCGGGGGTACGGACGGCCCCGCCCGGTCACCGCCCCGGAGGGCACGTTCGGCGTCGTCGTCCCGACGACGCCGGCCACCGGCCAGCCGGAAACCGTCGCCGACGTCCGCCGTGCGCGCAGGTGTTCCTGCCGCGGCGACCGCGTCCCCGCACCCGAAGGACCCCACGAGTGACCCTCCGCACGATCAAGCCCGGCAACCGCGGGTACCTCTACGTCAACAGCCACCCGACCGGCTGCAGCACGGTGGTCGACCACCTGTGGCAGCAGATTCCGGAGCCTGCCGACGACCGTCCCGGCCCGGTCGCCCTCGTCATCGGCTCCAGCGCGGGGTACGGGCTGGCCGCGACCCTGGTCGGCCTGCGCGCCCACCGGATGCGCGGACTCGGCATCGCCTTCGAGGCCCCCGCGACCGAGCGCCGCACCGCCGGCGCGGGCTGGTACCGCACCGCCCGGACGGCCGAACTCGCGGCCGAGGCCGGCGCCGACTTCACCTTCCTCAACGGCGACGCGTTCTCCGACGGGGTCAAGGAGGAGGCCGCCGACCGGATCGCCGCCCGCTTCGGCAAGGTCGACCTGCTCATCTACAGCGTCGCGGCCCCGCGTCGCACCGACCCGGTGACCGGCGAGGTCCACCACTCCGTCATCAAGCCGCTCGGCAGCGACTACCGGGCCAAGACGCTCGTGTTCGAGGACGGCACCCCGCGGATCGGCGAGCTGCACCTCCAGATCGCCGACGAGGCCGAGCGCGACGCGACCGTGCAGGTCATGGGCGGCGCCGACTGGCAGCTGTGGGTCGACGCCCTGCAGTCCAGGGGCCTGCTGGCCGACGGCTTCCGGACCGTCGCGCTCTCGTACGTCGGGTCGGACATCACGGCCCCCGTCTACCGGGCCGGGACCATCGGCGCCGCCAAGCAGCACCTGGAGGACACCGCCCGCACCCTCAACACCCGTCTCGACGGCGCGGGTCACGCCTACACCGTCGTCGCCGGCGCGGCCGTCACCCAGGCCTCCACCGCGATCCCGAGCATCGCGCTCTACACCAGCATCCTCCACCGCGTCACCGGGGACGGCTGGCAGACCACCGTCGACCAGGCAGCGGAGCTGTGGAGCCGCCTCTCCGGCGACGCCGAACCCGACCTGGACGACCAGGACCGCATCCGGCTGGACGACTGGGAGATGAACCCCCGGGTGCAGACCGCCGTCCGCGCCATGTGGGACCGGATCGACGCCGAGACCATGGACACCCGTGCGGACACCGGCTGGTTCCGCGAGCAGGTCGGCCGGCTCTACGGCTGGGACGTTCCCGGCGTCGACTACGAGGCCGAGGCCGAGACCGCCGTCCCGTGGCCCGCCTCCCCGTCGTCCGGCGTCTGACGTCCGGCCTCTGACGCCCGGCCTCTGACGCCCGGCCTCTGACGCCCGGTCGGCGCCCGCCCGGCGCCCGGGCATGGGCGCTAGCGGGAGGCCGCCGGGTGCAGGCGGCGGAAGGGGTCCGGGGTGCGGCGGCCGGCGGGCGGGAGGTAGACGAAGAGGTGGTGGCCGCTCGCGGGGAGGGCGAGGGCGGTGTAGTCGAGCACGCCGGTGTCCAGTGCGGGGTGGCGCAGCGCGAGGCGGCCCTGGCGGGGCGGGGCGGCCCGGTGGCGGGCCCACAGGGCGGCGAACTGCGGACTGCGGGCGGAGAGCCGGGTGACCAGGGCCGTCAGCTCGCGGTCGTCCGGGCGGTCCGCGTGCTGGGCGCGCAGCCCGGCGACCAGGTCCGCGCCGATGGAGCCGGTGGGGGCGTGGTTGGCCCGCTGGGCGGCGCCGTGCGGGCAGCAGAACACCTGCCAGAGGAGGTTGCGTTCGAGGGCGGGCCGGGAGGCCGGATCGGCCATCAGCGCGGCGGCGCAGGGATTCCAGGCGAGCAGGTCGAACCGGGGCCCGGTGACGAAGGCGGGCGAGCGGTCGAGGGAGGCGAGCAGGCTCCGGGCGGTCGCGTCGACGGTCGCCGGGCCGTTCACGGCGGCGGTCGCCGGCGCGGACCGTCGGTGGGCCAGCCGGTGCAGGTGGTCCCGTTCGGGTTCGGTGAGCAGCAGGGCCGCGGCGATGCCGTCCAGCACCGGGCCGGTCGGCAGCCGCTGGCGGCCCTGCTCCAGCCTGGCGTAGTAGTCCGTCGAGATGCCCGCCCGGACGGCGACCTCCTCCCGGCGCAGGCCCGGCGTGCGGCGGCGCGGTCCGACCGGCAGCCCGGCGTCGGAGGGATCCAGGCCCTGGCGGCGGGCCCGCAGGAACGCGCTGAACGGAGTGTCGGGCATGGTCCCACGCTGCCACAGCCCGGCAGCCGTATCCAGGACCCGGCAGACCCGGGCTCCCGGGCCCAGGACGATCCGGCCGCTGCCGCCGCCCGTCCCGCCGAGGGATGCTCCCGGCATGGGACTTCTCGACCGGAAGGTCACGATCATCACCGGCGCGGGCCGGGGCATCGGCGCGGCAGCCGCCGAACTGTTCGCGGCGGAGGGCGCGTTGCTCGTCCTGGCCGCCCGCACCGGCTCCGAGGTCGAGGCGCTGGCGGCCCGGCTGCGGGCGCGCGGCGCCGACGCGGTGGCCGTCGCCGCGGACATCTCCACGGCCGAAGGGGCCGAGCGGCCGGTACAGGTCGCGCTGGACTCCTTCGGCCGGCTCGACGCCGCCTTCGACAACGCGGGCTCGGGCCCGATGCCCGCCCCGCTCGCCGAGCGGACCGAGGAGGACTGGGACGCCGTCCACGCCGTCAACCTCCGCGGCACCTGGCTCTGCCTGCGGGCCCAGCTCCGGGCGATGCTCGCGGGCGGCCGGGGCGGCTCGATCGTGCTGTGCAGCGGGGTCGGCGGCCTGGTGGGCGGGTTCGGGGACGGCACCCAGCAGGCGGCCAAGCACGGGCTCGCCGGTCTGGTGAAGGCGGCCACCACCGACTACGCCCGGCACGGCGTCCGGACCAACGCGATCGCGCCCGGGGTGGTCCGGACGCCGTCCGCCGAACCGCTGTTCACCGCCGGGCCGGCCTTCGGCGAGGCCGTCGCCCGCTTCACCCCGCTCGGCCGCCCGGCGAGCGCCACCGAGGTCGCCCAGGCCGCGGCCTGGCTGCTCAGCGACCGGTCCTCGTACGTGACCGGGGTGACGCTCCCCGTCGACGGCGGCATCACGGCGACCCGGTCCTTCGTCTGAGGCGTGCGGACGGTGCCCGACGGCGCGTCGCCGCGCTCGCCCCCGCCGTCCGGGAGCACGCCGCGGACCCGCTACCGCCGGGGCGGGACCGAGGACTCGGCGAGGACAACGCGCCGGTCCGGTCGGCGGGTTCGGTGAGGTACGGCCGTGCGGCGTGGAGTTTCGCAATGGTCACGAACGGTTCCCGGGGAAGTGGCTTCCGGTTCGGGGAGCGTCCCCTAGCGTGCCGGGCATGACACAGAGTCACCACGTCAGCTCCGGCAGCCCGTCCGCCGCGTCACCCGCCGCCCGTCCCGGCAACCGCCCCGGCGGCCGCCCGGGCAACCGCCCCGGCACCTCGGCCGACGACCGGCGCGACCTCCGGTCGAGCGCGGGCCGGCACACCGCCGTGCTCGCCGCCCTCGTCGCGTCCGCGCTGGGCCTGGGCACCGTCGCGCTGAGCGCCCCGAACGCCGCCTCCGCCGAGCCGCCCGCCGCCACCTCCGGCCCCGCCGCGTCCGGCCCCGGGTCCCCCGACGACCCCGCCGGGTCCCCCGGCCTCGCCGCTGCCGCCGCGGCCCCCGCCCCCGGTGACGTCGTGGTGACCGAGAGCTTCTCCGGCACCTCACTCCCCGCCGGCTGGACCGCCGTGGAGGGCGACTGGAAGGTGGCGAACGGCCGGCTGGTCGGCACCTCCGCCAACTCCGGCCAGCAGAGCCGGATCACCTTCGGCCGCCACCTCGACGACTTCCGCATCGAGGCGACCGCCCGCTTCGAGTCCGTCGTGGACAACGCCCGCTGGGCGGCGCTCGGCCTGGACGTCCCGGCGAGCGGCGCCACCCCGTGGTCGATCGCCACCGTGCGGACCGGCACCACCGCCGCCAACGGCCTGGAGTTCGCCCGGCGGACCACCGCCAACAGCTGGCTCGTCACCGACACCGCCGCCGCCCCGGTCGCCGCCGGCACCGGCCGCGACGTGCGGATCGCCGTCGAGGTGCACGGCACCACCGCCCGCTGGATCTTCGACGGCCGGGAGGCCGCCCGCACCACCCAGGTCGCCCGCAGCGCCGACGGCGGCCAGGCGCTCGTCGTCAACGGCGCGAAGGTGTCGTTCGACGACCTCAGGGTGACCGCGCTCGCCCCGGGCGGCCTGCTCCGGCCGGCGGGCTCCCCGCTCACCGTCTTCGCCCACCGCGGCGCCTCCTCCGCGGCACCGGAGAACACCCTGGTCTCGGACGAGGTCGCCCGGCGCGGTGGCGCCGAGTGGATCGAGAACGACGTCCAGCCCAGCAAGGACGGCGTGCCGTACATCCTCCACGACGACACGGTGGACCGCACCACCGACGGCCAGGGGCGGATCCGCGACCTGACCTCCGCCCAACTGGACGCGCTGGACGCCGGTTCCCGGTTCGGCCCGGCCTACGCGGGTGCCCGGGTGCCCACGCTCGCGGCGCAGTTGGAGGATCTGCGCACCCGTGGCGGCAACCTGCTGCTGGAGATCAAGGGCCGGCACAGCCGCGACGAGGTCGCCCGGATCGTCAAGGAGGTGCGCGACCACGGGATGGCGGGCCGCGTCCTCGTCCAGAGCTTCGAGGTGGACGCCCTGCGGCACACCCGCGAGCTGGCACCGGAGTTGCCGCTCGGCCTGCTGCGCAGCACCCTCGACGCCGACCCGGTGGCGATCTCCAGGGAGCTCGGCCTGGCCGCCTACAACCCCTCGGACGGCGCCGTCTCCGCCCGGCTCGGCGTGGTGAAGGACCTGCACGCGGCCGGCGTCGCGGTCAACGTCTGGACGGTCGACGCGGCCGCCCGGTGGAAGGCGCTGGAGGCCGCCGGCGTCGACGGCATCATCACCAACCGTCCGGCGGAGCTCGCCGGCTGGAACGCCGCCTGGCAGCAGGCCGGCGCCGTCGCGCCGCCCGCCGCACCCACCGTGGCGATCACCTCCCCGGCCGCCGGGGCCGCCCTGGACCGTGCCCAGCAGCCGGTCACCGCGGTGCAGGCGCGCGGCGCCGACTCCGTTCGGCTGACCCTGGACGGTGCCGAGCTCACGCCGGGCACCGCGCTCGACACCACGGCGCTCGCGCTCGGCCGGCACACCCTGCGGGCGGAGGCGACCGGCCCCGGCGGGCGGGCCGAGACGACGGCCGAGTTCACCGTCGCGGCCACGCCGACCGGTCTGGCCTCGCTGGTCCTCACCTCGGGGGCGGACCGCAACGCCGTCGCCACCCTGACCGTGATGCTCGGCCAGGGCCAGTACGGGCCGCTCGCCCGGTGGGCCGAGAACCAGTCAGGCCGGACCGTCCCCGCCGACCGGGCCCGGCTGATCGCCGCCGACGCCCTCGCCCTCGGCGGTACGCCCCCCGCCAACGGCTGACCGCACCCCGGCGCACCCCGGCCGAACCGACCGCGTCGGCCGCACGACCGGCACCGGCGCACGACCGGCACCGGCGCACCGACCGCCGGACCCCGTGCCCGCTCGCCCGGCACGGGGTCCGGCGTCCGCCGGGGGCTCCGTCGATCCGTGCGGCGTCGCCCTGTGCCTAGGATTGATCGCCTGGCCGGTCGGCCGCTCACCCACGTGCCCGAAGGTGGATCGTTCATGGCAATCCCGCAGCAGCAGGCGGGCCCTCCCGGAGTGGACGACGGGGTCTTCGGCGACCCCGTGGTGATCGAGCGGTCCGGCCGCCCGGAGGACGGTGAGTGCCGCCATCTCCTGGTGTGGCGGGCCGGACCCGGCTGGCGGATGCTCAGCAGCGCCGTGCTGGGCGGCGGCCTGGGCGAGCGGGAGTGGCTGGTCAACGCCCAGGTCCGGGCCGGGTACGGCAGGACGGACCCGGACCGGCACCTGGCCGAGCTGGCGGAGGACCTGGGGCTGCGGGGTCCGGGCGTCGGGCTGATGACCGCCGCCCGGGTGGACGCCTTCACCTGGGCCCGCGACCACGGCGTCACCGCGGTGGTGACGACCGGAATCGGCGTGCCGACCTGGGCGTCGGCGCCCGCCGACGGCGCCGCGCCCGGCGACGCGCTCGTTCCCGGCACGATCAACATCGTGGTCGTCGTTCCGGTGGCCCTCTCGGACGCGGCCGCCGTCAACCTCGTGGCCACCGTGACGGAGGCCAAGGTCCAGGCGCTGCTCGAAGCCGGGTACGACTGCTCGGGGACGCCGTCGGACGCGGTCTGCGTGGCGGTGCGGCGGACCGGTCCCGGCCGGGAGGCGGAGCCGTTCGGCGGCCCCCGGTCCCGCTGGGGATCCCGCGCCGCCCGCGCCGTCCACGCGGCCGTCGTGCTGGGCGCCGAGCGCGACCGGGCCGGCCGCGTCCGGGGACCCGTGCCCGGTCACCTGCGGTCCACGCCCGGGTGCGGTCGGACCTTCGTGCTCTCCGACGAGTAGCGGCACGGCCGGGGCGCGGGGTTCCGGGACGGCGGGCCGGCACCCGCACCGGCCGGTCCTGTCCTGTCCCGTCCGGCCCTCCGCCGCCCGTCCGGGGCCCTGGCGGCGTCTCAGGATGTGGACGTCCAGGTGTCCTTGTGTTCTCCCGGTACCGGATTCGCCCTAAGCTGGGCGGGCAGCTGGTTCGCCCTGCCCACCAGGCAGGCGCGTCGTAAGAGGGAACCCGGTGGGAATCCGGGACTGCCCCGCAGCGGTGAGTGGGAACGACCGCCGTCATACGCACTGGGCCCGGTCGGGTCTGGGAAGCGACGGCCAGTAGGTGTCCGCCCTTTCGGGCGGGCGTGTCCACGAGTCCGAAGACCTGCCCGTTGCCCGCACGCGACCCGTTCGCGCGCGGACATCCCGGTGACCTCGTGGGCGGGTCGGCGTACATACCAGGCGGATCCGGCGCTTCTCGTGCGCACGCGGTCCCGCCCGGTTCGTCACCCCTTCGCGCCTCCGTCCCGTCACCGGGGCCACAGACAGGCTCGCGAAGGAGAGTCCCTTGACAGCGAAGTCCGCAGCCGCGGCAACCCTGGCCACCGTGTACGGATACCCCCGCCAGGGCGGTGGCCGTGAGCTCAAGAAGGCGATCGAGGGGTACTGGAAGGGCGCCGTGAGCGCCGACGCCCTGCTGGCCACCGCCGCCGACCTGCGTCTGGAGAACTGGAGCAGGCTCGCCGGGGCGGGCGTCCAGGAGGTGCCCACCGGCGACTTCTCGCTCTACGACCACGTGCTGGACACCACGGTCGCCGTCGGCGCGATCCCGCCGCGTCACCGGGCGGCGGTCGAGGCCGACCCGCTGGACGGCTACTTCGCCATGGCGCGCGGCACCCAGGACGTCGCGCCGCTGGAGATGACCAAGTGGTTCGACACCAACTACCACTACCTGGTGCCCGAACTCGGCCCCGACACCGTCTTCACCGCGAACTCCGCCAAGGCGGTCGCGGAGTTGCGCGAGGCCCTGGACCTCGGCCACAGCGCCCGTCCGGTGCTGGTCGGCCCGGTCACGTACCTGCTCCTCGCCAAGCCCGCCCCGGGCGTCCCCGAGGACTTCCAGCCGCTCACCCTGCTCGACCGGCTGCTGCCCGTCTACGCCGCCCTCCTCGCCGACCTGCACGAGGCCGGCGCCGCCTGGGTCCAGCTGGACGAGCCGGCGCTCGTCCAGGACCGCACCCCCGCGGAACTGAACGCCGCCGCGCGCGCCTACCGCGACCTCGGTGCCCTCGCCGACCGGCCCAAGCTGCTGGTCGCGAGCTACTTCGACCGCCTGGGCGCCGCGCTGCCCGTGTTGGCCAGGGCCCCGATCGACGGCCTCGCCCTGGACTTCACCGGCCCGGCCGCCGCCAACCTGGGCGACCTGGCCGCCGCGGGCGGTCTGCCGGGCAAGCGGCTGGTCGCCGGTGTGGTGGACGGCCGCAACATCTGGATCAACGACCTGGAGAAGTCGCTCTCCACCCTGGCCACCCTGCTCGGGCTGGCCGGCACCGTCGACGTGGCCCCGTCGTGCTCGCTGCTGCACGTCCCGCTGGACGCCGCCGCCGAGCGCGACCTCGACCCGCAGATCGCCCGGTGGCTCGCCTTCGCGCGGCAGAAGGCCAACGAGGTCGCCCTGCTCGCCCGCGGCCTGCGCGAGGGCACCGGCGCGATCACCGCCGAACTCGCCGCCAACCGCGCCGACCTGGCGTCCCGCGCCAACTCCCCGATCACCCGTGACCCCGCGGTGCGGGCCCGCACCGCGGCCGTGACCGAGGCGGACGCCCGCCGGGCCCAGGCCTACCCGGAGCGCGCCGAGGCCCAGCGCACCCGCCTCGGCCTGCCGCTGCTGCCGACCACCACGATCGGTTCGTTCCCGCAGACCTCCGAACTGCGGGTGGCCCGGGCCGACCTCACCGCCGGGCGGATCGACCCGGCCGCGTACCGGGAGCGCATCCGGAGCGAGGTGCGGGAGGTGATCGCCTTCCAGGAGAAGGCCGGCCTGGACGTCCTGGTGCACGGCGAGCCCGAGCGCAACGACATGGTCCAGTACTTCGCCGAGCAGCTCACCGGCTACCTCGCCACCCGGCACGGCTGGGTGCAGTCCTACGGCACCCGGTACGTCCGCCCGCCGGTGCTGGCCGGTGACATCTCGCGCCCGCACCCGATGACCGTCGACTGGTTCCGCTACGCGCAGGACCTGACGGACCGTCCGGTGAAGGGCATGCTCACCGGGCCGGTCACCATGCTCGCCTGGTCCTTCGTCCGGGACGACCAGCCGCTCGCCGACACGGCCTTCCAGGTCGCCCTCGCCCTGCGCGACGAGGTCACCGACCTGGAGGCCGCCGGCGCGGTCGTCGTGCAGGTCGACGAACCGGCGCTGCGCGAGACGCTCCCGCTGCGCTCCGCCGACCGCCCGGCCTACCTGGACTGGGCCACGGTCGCCTTCCGCCTCGCGACCTCGGGCGTGCGGGTCGACACCCAGATCCACACCCACATGTGCTACGCGGAGTTCGGCGCGATCATGACGGCCATCGACGAGCTGGACGCCGACGTGATCTCGCTGGAGGCGGCCCGTTCGCACATGGAGGTCGCCGGTGAGCTGGCCGCGGCCGGCTACCCGCGCGAGGTCGGACCGGGCGTGTGGGACATCCACTCCCCGCGTGTGCCGAGCGCCGACGAGGCGGTGGAACTGCTGCGTGCCGGGCTCGCGGCGATTCCGGCCGAGCGGCTCTGGGTCAACCCCGACTGCGGACTGAAGACCCGCGGTTGGACCGAGACCCGGGCCTCGCTGGAGAGCCTGGTCACCGCCGCCCGTCGCCTGCGGGACGACCTGGCCGGCTGAGCCGGGCGGGGAGGCCCGGGGCGGGCGCGGCACTCCGGCCGCGCCCGCCCCGGCGGTGTCCCTCAGCCGGATTCGGGCAGGCCGAGGTTCTGGTAGATCTCCGTCGTGACCGTGGAGAAGTTCATGGTCATGAAATGCAGGCCGGGGGCGCCCTCGGCCAGGAGGCGGCGGCACATTTCGGTGGCGTACTCGATTCCGACGGCGCGCACCGCGGCGGGATCGTGCCGCTCGCCGAGCATCCGCTCGGCGAGGTGCGCCGGAATGGCCGCGGTGCTGAGGGTGGGAATGCGTTCGAGTGACCGGATCGTGGTCACCGGCATGATCTCCGGAATGATCGGAACGGAACATCCGGCCTTCAGGAGGCGGTCCCGGAATCTCAGGTACTTCTCCACGTCGAAGAACATCTGGGTGATCGCGTAGTCGGCGCCGGCTCGGCATTTCTCGATGAAGAAACGGATCTCGGAATCCCAGTCCGGGGAGCGGGGGTGCATTTCCGGGAAGGCCGCGACACCCACGCAGAAGTCGCCGGACTCCTTGATCATCCGCACCAGGTCGGCGGCGTACGCCACGCCTGCGGGGTGGCGGACCCAGGGGCCGAGCGGGTCGCCGGGCGGATCGCCCCGCAGGGCCAGGATGTTGCGGACCCCCTGGTCGGCGTAGTGCCCGAGGATGTTCCGCAGCTCCGCGACGCTGTGGCCGACGGCCGTCAGGTGGGCCGTCGGCGTCAGGGTGGTCTCCTGCGCGATCCGCCCGGTGACGTTCACCGTGCGCTCCCGGGTGGACCCGCCGGCGCCGTACGTCACCGACACGAAGGTGGGTGCCAGAGCCTCCAGCCTGCGGATCGCGTTCCACAGGCCGGCCTCCGCCGCGGCGCTGCGCGGCGGCATGAACTCGAAGGAAAAGGAACGCCGACCGGTGGCCAGGAGTTCGCGGACGGATGCCGCGTGATCGGTTCGTCTGGAAGGGATTCCGAGTGTCATGGGAGGAGGCTATCCAGAGCGGTGGGATCGCACACGCGTCCGTCCATCCTGTGATACGAGATTTCTCACGCATACGTCCGGCGGGCCTGTTCCGGTGTTTTCCACCGACGGTTCCCCGCGGATTCCCGGCCCGTCGGGAAAAAGTCCGGCGCGGCCTCGCAGAAGGGCACCATAGGCGCATGGAGAGACGTTCGTACGGGCTTCCGGGAATACCCGACTGGGACCGGTGTGCGGTGAGGGGAATCGTGAACGTGACACCGGACTCGTTCTCGGACGGGGGGCGCTGGTCGGACCCGGGCCGGGCACGCCCCGCCGGGCGGAAGGATCGCCCTGCACGGCAGCTGCCGCGAGGCCGTCACGAGGGTTGCGGAGCTCGGCGACTCCGGCGCCGGTCCGGTGCTGCGACCGGCCCAACCGCACGACGAGGTGAGGGACTTCTTCCACGCGGACCACAACCACGTCGCCGCGCCGGAGGAGGTCGCGGAACGGACGGCGGCGGCGAGGGATGCCCTGGACTTACTAGGACGTCCAACTATATGGTCGTGGACAAGGCCCGCAGTGCAGGGAAGCCGGTGTGAATCCGGCACGGTCCCGCCACTGTGACCGGGGAGTGCGTCGCCGCAGTACCAGCCACTGGCAGCCAGCCGGGAAGGCCGGGCGACGCGCGCTGATCCGGGAGTCAGGATACCGACTGCGGGTGTTCCGTGTTGTCCACGAGGATGGAGCAAACACGCATGGCACCGGTCCGCGCCCTTCCCGACCCTGGTGATCCTGCGACGGCTGCGGCACACCCGTCTCCCTGACGGCTCGCCGCGCCCGGCGACGGCCCGACGCGTGCGCTCACCCGAGCGCGGCGCGGGCGTCCGTCGTGCGCCCTTCCCTCGGATCTTCCCGACACCCTGACGAGAGCAGGTCTGTGATGGTCCGTGAACTCACCCACTTCATCGGCGGCAAGCACGTCCCCGGGACCTCCGGGGACTTCGGCGACGTCTACGACCCGAACACCGGCACGGTCCAGGCCCGGGTCCCGCTCGCGGGCCGCGCCGAGACCGAGGCGGCGATCGCCGACGCCGAGCGCGCCCAGTCCGAGTGGGCCGCCTGGAACCCCCAGCGCCGCGCCCGCGTGCTGCTGCGCTTCCTCCAGCTCGTCGAGGCCGAACGCGAGCCGCTGGCCCGCCTGCTCTCGGCCGAGCACGGCAAGACCGTCGCCGACGCCCACGGCGACCTCCAGCGCGGGCTGGAGGTGGTGGAGTTCGCGGCGGGCATCCCGCACCTGCTGAAGGGCGAGTTCACCGACAGCGCCGGCACCGGCATCGACGTGTACTCGATGCGCCAGCCGCTCGGCGTGGTCGCCGGCATCACCCCGTTCAACTTCCCGGCGATGATCCCGCTGTGGAAGGCGGCGCCCGCCCTGGCCTGCGGCAACGCCTTCATCCTCAAGCCCTCCGAGCGGGACCCGTCGGTGCCGCTGCGGCTGGCCGAGCTGTTCCTGGAGGCGGGCCTGCCGCCGGGCGTCCTGAACGTCGTCAACGGGGGCAAGGAGGCCGTGGACACGCTGCTGGAGGACCCCCGGGTCCAGGCGCTCGGGTTCGTGGGTTCCACCCCGATCGCCCAGTACGTGTACGCGACGGCCGCCGCCCACGGGAAGCGCGCCCAGTGCTTCGGCGGCGCCAAGAACCACATGATCGTGATGCCGGACGCCGACCTCGACCAGGCCGCGGACGCCCTGATCGGCGCCGGCTACGGCTCCGCCGGCGAGCGCTGCATGGCCGTCTCGGTCGCCGTGCCGGTGGGCGAGGAGACCGCGGACGCCCTCGTCGCCAAGCTCACCGAGCGGATCGCCGCACTCAGGGTCGGCGCCTCCGACGACCCCGAGGCCGACTTCGGGCCGCTCGTCGGCCGCGACGCGCTGGACCGGGTCCGCGGCTTCCTCGACCTCGGTGTCCGGGAGGGCGCCGAACTGGTCGTCGACGGCCGCGACCTGACCGTGCCGGGGTACGAGGGCGGCTACTTCCTGGGCGCCACCCTCTTCGACCGCGTCACCCCCGCGATGCGGATCTACCGCGAGGAGATCTTCGGCCCGGTCCTGTGCGTGGTCCGCGCGGCGGACTACGCCGAGGCGCTGCGCCTGCCGAGCGAGCACGAGTTCGGCAACGGGGTGTCGATCTTCACCCGGGACGGCGACACCGCCCGCGACTTCACCCGCCGCGTCAACACGGGCATGATCGGCGTCAACGTGCCGATCCCGGTGCCGGTCGCGTACCACACCTTCGGCGGCTGGAAGCGGTCCGGCTTCGGTGACCTCAACCAGCACGGCCCGGACTCGATCCGCTTCTACACCCGCACCAAGACCGTGACCTCGCGCTGGCCCTCCGGGGTCAAGGAGGGCGCGAGCTTCACCATCCCGACGATGGGCTGAGGCGCGCCGTGCACACGCATCTGACCGACGACCAGCTCGCGATCGTCGAGGCCACCGGCGACTTCGCCCGCGAGCACCTCGCCCCGCACGCCGTGGCGTGGGACCAGGCCAAGCACTTCCCCGTCGACGTGCTGCGCAAGGCCGCGGGCCTCGGCCTCGGCGGCGTGTACGTGCGGGAGGAGTCGGGCGGCTCCGGGCTGGGCCGCCAGGACGGCGTGCTCGTCTTCGAGGCGCTGGCGACCGGCTGCCCGTCGATCGCCGGGTACCTGTCCATCCACAACATGGTCGCGTGGATGATCGACCGCTACGGCAGCCCGGGCCAGCGCGCCCGACTGCTGCCGGGACTCTGCTCGACGGAGGCCCTGGCCAGCTACTGCCTCACCGAGCCGGGCGCGGGCTCGGACGCCGCCGCGCTGACCACCCGGGCCCGGCGCGACGGCGACCACTACGTCCTCGACGGCGTCAAGCAGTTCGTCTCCGGCGCCGGAACCTCGCAGGTCTACGTCGTGATGGCCCGCACCGGCGCCCCGGGCGCCGGCGGGATCTCCGCGTTCCTCGTCGAACGGGACGACCCCGGCGTCTCGTTCGGTCCGAACGAGCGGAAGATGGGCTGGAACGCCCAGCCGACCCGGCAGGTGCTCCTGGACGGCGTCCGGCTGCCCGCCGACCGGCTCCTCGGGGCCGAGGGCGAGGGCTTCCGGATCGCCATGAACGGGCTGAACGGGGGCCGGATCGGCATCGCGGCGTGCTCGCTCGGCGGCGCGCAGGACGCGTTGGAGCGGGCCACCCGCTACCTCTCGGACCGGGAGGCGTTCGGCGCCCGGCTGCTGCACGCCCAGGCCCTGCAGTTCCGGCTGGCCGACATGGCGACGGAGCTGGAGGCGGCCAGGTCGCTGCTCTGGCGGGCCGCCGCGGCGCTGGACCGGGGGGACCCCCGGGCGCCGGAGCTCTGCGCGATGGCCAAGCGGTACGCCACCGACACCGGCTTCGAGGTCGCCAACGCCGCACTCCAACTGCACGGCGGCTACGGCTACCTCGCCGAGTACGGCATCGAGAAGATCGTCCGCGACCTGCGGGTGCACCAGATCCTGGAAGGGACCAACGAGATCATGCGCGTCATCGTCGCCCGCGGACTGACGGGAGCCGCCTGATGGCCGGCAACACCGCAGCGGGTAACGCCACAGCGGGTAACGCCGCAGCCGGGCACGCCGCGTCCGGCAGCACCGCAGCCGGCAGCACCGCGTCCGGGCGCACCGTCGACGAGGTCCTCGTCCAGCGGGAGGGCAGGTCCGGCCTGATCGTCCTCAACCGGCCCGCCGCGCTGAACGCCCTGACCCACGCCATGGTGCGGCGGATCGACGCCGCACTGGACACGTGGGAGCGCGACGACCGGGTCGAGACCGTCGTCGTCACCGGCGCCGGCGACCGGGCCTTCTGCGCCGGGGGCGACATCGTCGCCATCCACCGCGCCGCCACCGGCGGTGACCCGGCGGCCGTCGAGGAGTTCTGGCGCGACGAGTACCGGCTCAACGCCAGGATCGCCCGCTTCCCGAAGCCGTACGTCGCCGTCATGAGCGGCATCGTGATGGGCGGCGGAGTCGGCGTGTCCGCCCACGGCAGCGTCCGGATCGTCACCGGGACGACCCGGGTCGCGATGCCGGAGGCCGGCATCGGCTTCGTGCCGGACGTCGGCGGCACCTACCTGCTCTCGCTGGCCCCCGGCGAGCTGGGCACCCACCTCGCCCTCACCGCGGGCTCGGCGGGCGCAGGCGACGCCCTGCTCTGCGGCCTGGCCGACCACTTCGTCCCCACCGAGCGGCTGCCCGCGCTCCTCGACGACCTCGCCGAACTGCCCGTGCACGAGGCGCTCGTCCGGCACGTCGCCCCCGCACCGCCCGCCCCGCTGGAGCGGCAGCGCGAGTGGATCGACAGCTGCTACGCGGCGGGCACCGTCGAGGAGATCCTCGGCCGGCTCCGCGACAGCGGGGAGCCCGAGGCCGGGAAGGCCGCCGAGCGGATCACCGCCAACTCGCCCACCGCGGTGAAGGCGACGCTCGCCGCGCTGCGCCGCGCCCGGTCCCTCGGCCCGCTGGAGGCCGTCCTCGACCAGGAGTACCGCACCTCCTGCGCCGCCCTCGACACACCCGACCTCGCCGAGGGCATCCGTGCCCAGGTGATCGACAAGGACCGCACGCCGCGCTGGAGCCCGGCCACGCTGGACGCCGTCGCCCCCGCCGCCGTGGCACGCTACTTCGCCCAGCTCGGCGAGCGGGAACTCGGCCTCGCCACCACGAAACCCCTGGAGCGCTGGTGACCCACGACATCGGATTCGTCGGACTCGGCAACATGGGCGGCCCGATGGCCGCCAACCTGGCCAGGGCAGGGCACCGGGTCGTCGGCTACGACCTCGTGCCGGAGGCCCTGCGGCAGGCGGAGGCGGCCGGCGTCCGGCCGGCGGAGTCCGCGGCCGACGCCGCCGGCGGCGCGGACGTGGTCATCACCATGCTGCCGGCCGGACGCCACGTCCTGGCCGCCTACGAGGAGTTGCTGCCCGCCGCCCGTCCGGGCACGCTCTTCGTCGACAGCTCCACCATCGACGTCGCGGACGCCCGGGCCGCGCACGACCTCGCCGTGCGGGCAGGCGGCCGGGCGGTCGACGCGCCGGTGTCCGGAGGAGTGCCGGGCGCGACCGCCGGGACCCTCACCTTCATGGTGGGAGCGGCGGAGGCGGACTTCGGCGCGGTCCGGCCGGTGCTGGACGCGATGGGCGGCAAGGTCGTGCACTGCGGGCCGTCGGGCGCCGGGCAGGCCGCGAAGATCTGCAACAACATGATCCTCGGCATCTCGATGATCGCCGTCAGCGAGGCCTTCGTCCTCGGCGAGAGTCTTGGCCTGAGCCACCAGGCGCTGTTCGACGTCGCCTCCACCGCCTCCGGGCAGTGCTGGGCGCTGACCGCCAACTGCCCCGTCCCCGGCCCGGTGCCGGCCAGTCCGGCGAACCGCGACTACCGCGCGGGGTTCGCGGCGGCCTTGATGGCCAAGGACCTCGGGCTGGCTGCCGGCGCGGCCCGGTCCGCCGGTCTGCCCACCGAACTCGGCCTGAAGGCAGCCGAGTTGTACGCGAAGTTCGCCGCCGACGAGGGTGCCGGACTGGATTTCTCGGCGATCATCACCACCCTGGGAGGGAGCGCGCAGTGACCGCGTACGAGACGATTCTGGTGGAGCGCAAGGGCCGGGTCGGGCTGATCACGCTCGACCGGCCGAAGGCGCTCAACGCGCTCAACACGCAGCTCATGAACGAGGTCGTCGCCGCGGCGAGGGACTTCGACCGGGACCCGGGGATCGGCTGCCTGGTGATCACCGGCTCCGAGAAGGCGTTCGCGGCCGGCGCCGACATCAAGGAGATGCAGTCCCTCGACTTCGTCGAGGCCTACCTCGGCGACTGGTTCGCGGCCTGGGACGACCTGGGCAGGATCCGCAAGCCGATCGTCGCGGCGGTCGCGGGCTACGCGCTGGGCGGGGGCTGCGAGTTGGCGATGCTCTGCGACATCCTGCTCGCGGCGGACACCGCGAAGTTCGGCCAGCCGGAGATCAAGCTGGGGGTGATCCCCGGGATCGGCGGTTCGCAGCGGCTCACCCGGGCGGTCGGCAAGGCGAAGGCGATGAACCTGTGCCTGACCGGCCGGACGATGGGCGCCGAGGAGGCCGAGCGGGCCGGCCTGGTCTCCCGGATCGTCCCGGCCGACCGGCTGCTGGCCGAGGCGCTGGCGACGGCCGAGAAGGTCGCGGAGATGTCCGCGCCGGCGAGCATCATGCTGAAGGAGGCGGTCGACCGCGCCTTCGAGACCACCCTCGCCGAGGGCGTCCGCTTCGAGCGGCGGCTCTTCCACGCCGTCTTCGCCACCGCCGACCAGAAGGAGGGCATGGCGGCGTTCGCCGAGAAGCGGCCGGCGTCGTTCACCCACCGCTGACAACTGACGACCGCCGCCACCCACCACCGCCACCCACCACCGCCACCACCCACCGCCGGCACCCACCGCCACCACCCACCGCCGGCACCCGGGCCGAGGCGCGCCGTGGTGCGGCGCCCCGGCCGCGGGGCGCCGCACCACGGGGCCGTCGGCCCGTCGAGCGGCGTCCGGGCCCTCCCGGGGGTAGGTCGCCGACGACCTGCCCGGATGCGCTGTGATGTGACGCACGGACCCTTGACCCGGCCTTTCGGGCGTCGCCATGATGGGCCGTCATGTTCTGACTCCGCCGTCGGGGGAAGTCCGGTTCGAATCCGGCGCTGACCCGCAACGGTAGGCCGCCGACGGCTGTCGGCGGCGAGCCCGAGTACCCGGCGGCGGAGAGGTGTCCACTCCTCCCGTCGTGGTCTGCGGGCCGGAGCTCCGAGAGCTGCCCCCGGCCCCCCGCGGACGCTCTCCGGGCCCCTGCGTCCAGGCCCGGAAAGGCTCTCATGCCCGCGCTCCGCCGCACTCTCGGACTGCTCGCCATACCCGCGCTCGCCCTCGCCACCGCGCTCCCGGCGGTCACCGCCGCACACGCCACCCCCGCACGACTGTCCTCCCCGACCGTCCGTCCGGACGCCGCCGCGGCGGGCTGGCTGGCCCGCCAGCTGGTGGACGGGGACCACTTCGAGTCGGTGTTCGACGGCACCGCCTACCCCGACCAGGGCCTGACCATCGACGCCGTGCTCGCTTTCGCCGCCTCCCGCAGCTCCGACCAGGCCGCCGCGAAGGCCACCGCCTGGCTGGCGAAGCCCGACGTCATCGGCGGCTACCTCGGCGACGGCACCACCGAGGCGTACGCCGGGGCGACGGCCAAGCTGCTGCTCGCCGTCGAGGTTCGCGGCGAGAACCCGACCGCCTTCGGCGGCGTCGACCTCCCTGCCCGGCTCCGCTCGCTCCAGAGCCCGAGCGGCCGCTTCTCCGACCGGTCCCAGTGGGGCGACTACAGCAACGCGTTCGGCCAGTCGCTCGCGCTGATCGCGCTCAAGCGCACGCCCGGTGGTGCTCCGGCCGCCGCCGTCGACTTCCTCGCCGACAGTCAGTGCGCCGACGGCGGTTTCCCGGTCTCCTTCGGCCAGGCCACCTGCGCGAGCGACGCCGACGCCACCGCGCTGGCCGTCCAGGCCCTCGCCGCGACCGGCCGCACCGCGAAGGCGAACGCCGGGCTCGGGTGGCTGACCGGCCACCAGAACGCCGACGGGGGCTTCGCGGCGGCCGGAGCGACCACGTCCAACGCCAACACCACCGGCCTCGCCACCCAGGCCCTGTTCTCCGGTGGCCGCTTCGGCGCCGGCCTCAAGGGCTGGAGCAGCCTGGTCAAGCTCCAGCAGGGCTGCTCGGCCGCCCCCGCCGTCCGCGGGGCGGTCGCCTACGACGCGACCGGCTTCAACCCGGGCAACGGCGCGCGGGCGACCGCCCAGGCCGTCCTCGGCCTGGCCGGCACGCCGCTGGCCACGCTCTCGGCCGCCGGCGCGCGTCCGGCCCCGCCCACCCTGGCCTGCCCGGCACCGGCCACCCACTGACCGTCCGCGACCACCCGAGGAGCACTTCGATGATCGACACTCCCACCCGGACCCGACCGGTCCGCCGGACGCTCGGCTCGGTCGCCGCCGCGGCGGCCCTCACCGCCGGGCTGCTCGGTGCCTCCGCCGTCCACGCTCCGCAGGCCCGGGCGGCCGCCTGCACCGGCACCACCGGCGTGACCGTGGTCGTCGACTTCACCGCAGTCGGTGGCGGCATCCAGACCGGCTGCGCGCTCGGCGACCCGGCCAGCGGGCTCGCCGCGATCACCGGCGCCGGGTTCTCCTACTCCTTCCACCCGCGCTTCCCCGGCTTCGTCTGCAAGATCAACTCTCTGCCGACGACCTGCACCAACCCGACCGGCAGCGCCTACTGGTCGTACTGGCACGCGCCGCACGGCGGCCCCTGGTCGTACAGCAGCCTGGGCGCGGGCAGCTACGACCCGGCGCCCGGCGAGGTCGAGGGCTGGTCCTTCGGTGCGGGTGCCCAGCCGGGCATCACCGCTCCCTGACGCCGACACGCCGACACCCCCGGCACGCCGGCGCCCCGGTCCTCCGCGACGGAGACCGGGGCACCGGTGTGCCGGGGGTGTGGTCAGGCCGTCCGGTGCGGGTGGAACCCGCGGCCGGTCTTGCGGCCGAGCAGGCCGGCCTCGACCATGCGGGACAGCAGCGGCGGGGGAGCGTAGAGCGGCTCCTTGTACTCGGCGTACGGCGATTCGGCGATGGCCTGCACGGTGTCGAGCCCGATCAGGTCGGCGAGGCGGAGCGGGCCCATGGGGTGGGCGCAGCCGTGGACCATGCCGTCGTCGATGTCCTGCGCCGTGGCGTGCCCCGCCTCGGCCATCCGGATCGCGGACAGCAGATAGGGGACGAGCAGGGCGTTGACCACGAAGCCGCCCCGGTCGCGGGAGCGGACGACGTGCCTGCCCAGCACCTCCTTGGCGAAGGTCTCCACCCGGTTGAGCACGGTGTGGTCGGTGTGCAGCGAGGAGACCAGCTCCACCAGCGGCATCACCGGGGCGGGGTTGAAGAAGCGCAGACCGAGCACCTGCGAGGCGCGGCCGGTGGCGATCCCGAGCCGGGTGACGGGGATGGCCGAGGCGAGACCGTCCGCCACCGCCTCAGCACCCTCCAGCGGCCGGGACTGCGCGGGGTGCCGTTCTCCTTCGTCCGGGTCGACCGCGCCGGGAACGTCTCCGAGCGGCAGTCCGCCACCGACTTCCACTTCTCGCGCACCGGCGGCACCTGCCCGCTCTGGAACGTCTACGAGACCTTCGCCGCCCCCGGCCGCGTCCACGTCCAGGTCGCCGGCATGCCGGACGGACGGCACTACCTGTGGACCGCCCGCGCCGTCACCCGTTCACCCGGGGGCTGGGGCCGCCCGGGCAAGACCTTCGCGATCGGGCTCGGCTGCGAACTCCGCCACGCCCACCGGCTGGTGTACTCCGCCGGCCTCGACCTGGGCGACGAGGGCGCGGCCACCCCGATCGGCCTCGGGTGCAAGGTGGGCGAACGCCCCGCCTGTCCGCAGCGTTCCGCGCCCGCCGTCGGCGTCCCGCCGGTGATCGACGAGCACACCAGCACGTTCGTGCCGTATCCCGCCCGCGCCGAACCGGAGGGGCGGGCGGCCGACGCCTGAGGGCGGCCCGGGGCGCGGTGGCCGGGCACGGGGAGCCCGTGGCCCGGCCACCGCGCCCGGCCGGGGGGCCGGCCGCGGGTCAGCTGCCGTAGCGCAGTGACACGGTGTCGCCGACGTGGACGACGGTGGCCCGGGTGGCGCCGGTGGCGGCGGCACCGTCCAGGCTCACCTTCCAGGTCGACGCGCCGCTGTTGGCGGTGCCGTTGACCGCGGTGATCGTGCCGCTGCCGGTGGACGGCGTGACCGACGTGACGCAGCCGCTCGGTGTGGCGGTCGCGGCGGCGTCGAGGACGGCGCCCAGGGTCGTGGTGGCGCCGGTCGGGGTGAGGGTGACGGCGCAGACCTTCAGCGGGGCGGTGCCGTTGTCCACGACGAGGGCGAGCCGGGCGGCGGTGCCGGAGGTGAAGCCGGTGGTGGCGGCCCAGGCGGGCTCACCGGCCGCCGTCGGCGCGGGCGGGGTGGCGGTGAACCCGCCGCCGGCCACGGCGCGCAGGCCGTCCACGGAGGCGTAGGGGGACGGGGTGGTGTCGGTGGGCAGGTACTTGAAGCCGCCGCCGGGCTTGAACTGCTGGGCGATCAGGAAGTCGATCGGGGTCTTGCCGGTGCCGCTGGTGAAGTCGACGCCCTGCGCGTTGATCCCGCAGGCGTTGAGGCCGGACACGGCCCAGCCGTTGGAGTCGGTGTTGGCGCCCCACATCGAGTGGAAGGCGCCGGAGGCGACGAGCTTGCCCTTCAGGAAGTTCTTGGCCGCGACGACGGCGGAGTCGGTGTTGGGGACGCCGCCGCTGCACAGCGAGGCCATGGCGGCGCCGGTCATGTCGATGTCGCTGCCCTGGCCGAGCGCGACGGGGTCGCCGGCGGCCTTGCTGTAGTTCCAGCCGCCGTCGGTGTGCTGGTTGGCGCGCACGGTCGCGACCGAGGCGTCCAGCAGGGCCTGCGGGACGCGCTGCCCGCCGCCCTGGGTCCTGGCGCCGCCGAGGGCGAGCAGCCCGAAGACCGTGCCGTTGAAGTTGGCGGAGGGGCCGTAGTAGCCGGGCTCGGCGGTCTGCCAGTAGGCGACCAGGTCCGCGACGAGGTTGCGGCCCGGCCCGACGCGCGCGGGGTCGATCCCCGCGGCGTACGCGTTGAGGGCGCCGCGCTCGTAGTCGGTGACGACCGGCGAGGCGCCCGGCCAGGTGGCGGCGGCGAGCTGGTTGCGGTAGACGAGCCGGGCGTTCTTGGTGGCGTCGCCCCCGGGGGTCACGTCCGCCGCGGCCGTACCGGCGGCGGCCAGCGCGCTGAACGCCCACTCGTTGGAGAGCCCGCCGCCGGTGACGTAGCTCCCGTCCGCGGCCTGGAGGGACTTCAGGTAGGTGACGCCGGTGCTCTTCGAGGTGGCTATCTGGGCCGGGGTCGCGGTCGCGTGGGCGGGGACGGCCGACAGCACGAGGGCGCCGGCGGCCAGCGAGACGGTCACCGCGGAGGCGGCGCGTGAGGAGGCGGCGCGTGAGGAGGCGAAGCGCGAGGAGGCGGGAACGGGCACGGAACGGCTCCTTGGTGTGGCGGGCGCCGATCCGGCCCCGGCCCCGGTGCCCGGTCGGGCGCGCGGCGGCTGGGGCGGCCGCCGCCCGGATCGCGTGGGCTGGCTTTCGCTGATGCTGCGCGGCCGGGCGGGCATTCGGGCTCGGGCCGGCACGGTCACCGCCCCACACCGCTGCGCGTCAGCCCCGGATTCACACCGGATTCCCCCGCTCGGCCACCGCGGACGCTACCGCACCGGCGGGGCAGTCACGAGGTGGGAAAGGAGACATGACGCTTCGTTGACGCCGACTCCGCGAGCGTGGTCTGATGAAATGCTTTTTCATCCTCGGCAGTCAGGGGAAGCCGGTCCGATTCCGGCGCTGACCCGCAACCGTAGACCCGCCCCACCCCGGGCTGGTGAGCCGGAATGCCTGCGCCGGGGCCTTGTTCCAGGAGTGCTTGCGTCGTCGTGGACTACGACGCGGTCAGAACGGCCCCGCGCGAAGGAGGCCGTCGGCTGCGCTGTGGCATCCCGACGACTGATCAGGGAGTCGCCGGTGAGGGCCAGCAGCAGTCGTACGAGTCACAGAGCCCGGGGGTTCACGTCCCTGGTGGCCACCGGTGCCGTCGCGATCGCCGCCGGCGGCACGGTCCTGCTCGGACACCCCGGCAGGGCCGCCGCGGACCCGATCGAGGAGTGCACCGCCACCACCGGAGCGATCGTCGCCGTCGACTTCGGCCACTGGGGCGGCGGAGTCGTCCGCGGCTGCGACGCCCACCCCACGACCGGGATGAACCTGCTGCACAACGCGGGCTTCACCACCACCGGCACCGAGCACGACGGCCCCGCCTTCATCTGCCGGCTCGGTAACGGCGCCTTCGGCAACGGCACCCAGTACCCCACCGTCGCCGAGGAACCCTGCGTCAACACCCCCCAGGCGACGGCGTACTGGTCCTACTGGATCGCCGAGCCCGGCCAGGCGACCTGGTCCTACAGCCGCTACGGCGCCGGCACGCAGAAGCCCAAGCCCGGCGAGGTCGAGGCCTGGGTGTACGGCGGCACCGACATCGGCGGGACGAGCGGAGCGCCCTCCTTCACCCCGGACTCCGTCCGGGCCAGGAACACCGGTCCGTCGCCGTCCGCCTCCGCGTCGCCGTCGGCGTCCCCGAGCCCGACCCTCCCGCCGCCCGCGGGAGACCCCGCCGCCGCGGCGGCCTGGCTGGCGGGCCGCCTCGTCAACGGCGAGTACATGGGGAACTGGGCCTTCGAGGGGGCCGACTTCCCCCGGACCGCCCTCACCGCGACAGCCCTGGCCGCCGCCGGGACCCAGGACCCGGCCCTGCGCAAGGTCGTCGCCTACCTCGCCGCCCACACCGACGCCTTCCTGTACCCGGACGGGCCGAGCGGCAAGCCCGACTCCAAGGCCGCCGCGCTGCTGGCCCTGGTCGCCGAGAGCACCGACGGCAACCCCCGGGACTTCGGCGGCCGCGACCTGATCGCCGCGCTCACCGACCACGTGTGCGTCGCGGCCGGCGAGAACGGGGAGTGCACCGCGGCCGGGGACTTCCACGGTGCGGCCTCGCCCTGGGTGCAGGCGTGGGCCGTGATCGCCCTGCAGCGCGCCGGGGTCACGCCGCCCGCCGCGACGCTCGCCCGCTTCACGGTCCTGCAGTGCGCCGACGGAGGCATCGCCGGCTCGATGATCGTGGCCGGCGGCCACTGCGAGTCCGACCCGGTGGCCACCGGCCTCGCCGTCCTCGCCCTGCGCCCGGCGGCCGGCTTCGAGCCCACCGCGAAGAAGGCCGCGGACCAGCTCGCCGCGAGCCAGCAGGCCGACGGCTCCTACGCCCCCTACGTCGGCGCCGCCGGCGACACCACGAGCACCGCCGCCGCGGCCCAGACGCTGAAGGCCGTCGGGCAGGGGGCCAAACAGGCCACCGCCAAGGCCTGGCTGGCCGCCCGCCAGGGCGAGGACGGCGGCTTCGGCCCCGACGAGTCGACCGCCGAGGCCGACGCGGCCGCCACCGAGCAGGCCGTCCTGGCCCTGACCGGAACCGATCTGACCACCGTCCGCCACAACCCGAACGGTGCCACCACCACCCCGCCGACCACGCCCGCCGGCCGGGCCCCCGACCTGGCCCGGGGCAGCTCCTACCTCACCGCCCCGGCCAACCTGATCGACGGCCACTACTACGAGGCGTTCCCGACCTTCGCGGACTTCGGCCTCACCATCGACGGCGCCTTCGCGCTCGCCGCCACGGGTGCGAACGACGCGGCCCTGCGCCGGATCGTCGACTTCCTCGACCAGCAGGGCACGGACCCCAACGGGCGCACCGTCAACGACTGGACCAGCATCGGCACCGAGTACGCGGGCGGCGGCTCGCTCGGCAAGGAGGCGCTGCTCGCCGAGGTCGTCGGCCGCAACCCGCGGGCCTTCGGCGGGCACGACCTGATCGCCGCCCTGGCCGCGGCCGTCTGCGCCAAGGCCGACGAGGCCACCGGCTGCGCCGGCCCCGGCAACTACACCTACGCCACGTCGGTCTTCTCCCAGGCTCTCGGCATCATGGCCCAGCTGCGCGCGGGGGACACCGCGAGCGCCACCTCGCCGGTCGCCTACCTGGAGAGCCTCCAGCACGCCGACGGCTCCTGGCCGAGCCTCATCCCCGCCACCGGCGACTCCGACGTGGACAGCACCGCGATGGCCGCCATGGCACTCGCGCTCGTCCCCGGCGACGAGGCCGCGCGGGCGGTCGACAAGGGACTGACCTGGCTGGCCGGGCGACAGCTGGCCGACGGGGGCTTCCCCGGCGCGGCCGGGAACTCCACCAACTCGGCCGCCCTCGCGGTCCAGGGCCTGACCCTCCGTCAGTCCGCCTACGGCGCACGGATCGCGAAGGCGCTCGACTTCCTCGCCGGGCAGCAGAACGGCGACGGGGGCTTCGACGTCGCCTCCGCCGGACAGCAGGGATCGGACGTGCGGGCCTCCACCCAGGCCGTGGGCGGTGCCACCGGGATCTCCTTCGGCACCCTGCGCCGCGACCTCGGCGGCACGCCGACACCCACCCCGACCGCGACGGCCACGCCGACCGGTACGCCGACGCCCACCGCCACGCCGACCCCGACCGCCACCCCGACGCCCACGCCCACCCCCACGGCCACCGCGACATCGACCGTGACCGGCACGCCGTCGGGCACTCTGCCCGGTTCGCCGACGCCCACCGGTACTCCCGTGCCCACCGGCACGCCCACGGCCGTCACCACGCCTACCGGGGGCACGACCGCCCGACCCGGTGACTCGCTGCTCCCCGGCGGGGCGGGCGGTGCCGGAGGCTCCGGTGGCGTCGGAGGTGCCGGTGATCCGGTGCGAGGCGACGGCGCCCCGGTCGGCGGCGCACCCGTCCGGACCGACACCGACACCGGCAGCCTGGCCGGGACCGGGACCGAGGCACTGGTGCTGACGACCGTCGCCGGCCTGCTGGCCGCCGTCGGCGCCGGAGCCGTCCTGGTCGCCCGTCGCCGGTCGGGCTCCACCCCGGGGCGTCACCGGTGATCCGGCGGATCGGCCGGATCCTCGGGGCCGCCACCGCGGCGCTCGCCTTCGCGATCGGCGGGCTCGGTGCGGGCGCGACCCCGGCCGCCGCGGCCCCGCTGCCGATCGAACAGTGCACCACCGGCTCCGGCGTGGTGCTCGCGGTGGACCTCAGCAAGTGGGGCGGCCCGCTCCTGCGCTCCTGCGGGACCACCCCGACCACCGGGTACAGCCTGCTGAACCAGGGCGGCTGGAAGACCACCGGGACCGGGCACGACGGCCCGGCGTTCATCTGCCGGATCGGGTACAGCGGCTTCCAGGGCGGCAAGCAGTTCCCGCCCCCGGAGCAGGAGAAGTGTGTCCTGACGCCCCCGGCCTCGGCCTACTGGTCGTACTGGCACGCGGACCCGGGTCAGAACAGCTGGTCCTACAGCCAGCTCGGCGCGATGAGCTACCAGCCGAAGCCCGGCAGCGTCGACCTGTGGATCTTCGGTGGCACCAACATCGAGGGAACCGAAGGGCGCCCCACCTTCTCGCCGGACACCGTGCGTGCGCACAACACGGCGCCGGGCGGCGGTACGAACGCCACTCCCGAGCCGCCCGCGCCGACGACCGACCCCGGCACGGCCGGCGGCGGCTCGACCGGAGGCGGCACGGCCGGCACGGTGACCGGCGGTGGCAGCGGCGGCTCCTCCGGGGGCAGCGGGACCTCCGGCGGCGGTGGCTCCTCCGGGGGTACCACCTCGTCCGGAGGCGCCGCCTCGTCCGGTGGCGGTACGTCCTCCGGCGGTGCCGCCACCTCCGGCAGCGGCGGCACCGCCACGGGCGGATCCGCCGGCAGCGCCGGCACGAGCGGCGCCGGCGCGAGCGGTGGTGGCACGAGCGGTGGTGGCGCCGCCCCGAAGCGGCCGACCACGGGCGCGCCCCCGACCGGCACGTCCGGCGGCTCCGACCGGTCCGGGCCGACGGCTCCGGCGCCGGTGGCCCCCGCACCGGCCACGCCGGCCCCGGACTCCACGGAGTCCGCACCCCCGGCAGCCGAGGGCGCCGAGACTCCCGCCCCGGCCCCGTCGGAGACCCGGGCAGCGGACGGGACCGGGCCCGCGACGCCCACCGCCGCCCCGGTCCCGTCGGCGCCCGTGGACGCCGCGGGCCCGCCGGTGATGAACGCGGCACCGGTCGCCGACGCCCCGCACGACACCGGATCGATGGTCCCCGCCGTGGTCGCGGTCGTCCTCGTGGTGCTGCTGGGCGGGGCCACCGTGGTCGCCGCGCGCCGCCGCCGACGGGCCGAGTGATCAGGTGAGCATGCCCGACAAGCACCGCACCGGCCCCCCGCAGTCCGCCCCCGGGCGGGCCGCGGGGGGCCGGCGCAGCCCGCGCGACCTCCACCCCCTGGCGTGGTGGATCTGGGCCCTGGCCCTGGCGACCGCGGCCAGCCGCACCACCAACCCGCTGCTGCTCCTCCTCGTCCTCGCCGTCCTCGGCTACGTGGTCACCGCCCGTCGCACCGAGGCCCCGTGGGCCCGGGGGTTCAAGTACTACCTGTGGCTGGCCCTGACCGTCGTGGCGATCCGGGTGGTCTTCCGGTGCGTCTTCGCCACCGGCATCACCCCGCACGACCACCTGCTCTTCTCCCTCCCGCACATCCCGACGCCCGCCTGGTACGCGGGCATCCGGATCGGCGGCCCGGTCTCCCTGGAGGCCACCCTCTCCGCGGCCTTCGACGGGCTGCGCCTGGCCTGCCTGCTCTGCTGCATCGGCGCCGCCAACACCCTGGCCAACCCCAAGCGGGCGCTGCGTGTCCTGCCCGGGGCCCTGTACGAGCTCGGGGTGGCCGTGACGGTGTCGCTCAGCGTCGCGCCGCAGCTCGTGCAGAGCGTCCAACGCGTCACCCGGGCACGGCGGTTGCGTGCCGGGCAGAGCAAGGGCGTCCGCGCGCTGCGCAGCATCGTCGTCCCGGTGCTGGAGGACGCGCTGGAGCGCTCGCTGCACCTGGCCGCCGCGATGGACTCGCGCGGCTACGGGCGCGCCGGCACCGCCACCCGAGGCTCCCGCCGGGCCACCGGCGCCCTCATGCTGGCCGGCATGTGCGGCCTCTGCGCCGGGGTCTACGGGCTCCTGGACGGCACCGCCCCCGCCGCGCTGGGACTGCCCGCGCTGCTCGCGGGCGCCGGGCTCTGCGCGGCGGGTCTGGCGCTCGGCGGCCGGCGGGTCAGGCGCACCACCTATCGGCCGGACCGCTGGCTGGCCGCCGAATGGGGTGTCGCCGGGTGCGGTGTGGCCGCCGCCGTCCTGCTGTTCGGGACGGTCGGCTACGACGCCACCGATCTCAACCCCTCGCTGTATCCGCTGAGTTGGCCCAGCCTGCCGCTCGTCCCGGTGGTCGCGCTGCTGTTGGCCGGCGCCGCCGGGGTGATCTCGCCGCCCTCCGGCCGCCCGTCCGGACCCGGTGCCGTGCCGGGACCGGGCGCCGTACCGGGGCAGCGCCCGCCCGGCGCGACGAGGAGCGCCGTCCGTACCGACAGCACCGCCCGCCCGCACACCGAGGTGACCAAGTGATCCGATTCGACCAGGTCGGCGTGGTGTACGACGGCGGGACCGACCCGGTACTCCGGGACGTCGACCTCCACGTCCCGGAGGGCGAGCTCTGCCTGGTGGTCGGCCGCACCGGGGTCGGCAAGTCCACCCTGCTCGGCGCCGTGAACGGTCTCGTGCCGCACTTCACCGGCGGCACCCTGCGCGGCCGGGTGACGGTGGACGGGCGTGACACCGCCCACCACCCGCCGCGCGAACTGGCCGACGTGGTCGGCGTGGTGGGGCAGGACCCGTTGGCCGGCTTCGTCACCGACACGGTCGAGGAGGAGCTCGCCTACGCCATGGAGCAGCTGGCCGTGCCCCCGGACGTGATGCGCAAGCGCGTCGAGGAGACCCTCGACCTGCTGGGCCTGGCCGACCTGCGCCACCGTGCGCTGTACGAGCTCTCCGGCGGCCAGCAACAGCGGGTCGCCATCGGATCCGTGCTGACCGCGCACCCCCGCGTCCTGGTGCTGGACGAGCCCACCTCCGCGCTCGACCCGACCGCCGCCGAGGAGGTCCTCGCCGCGATCACCCGGCTGGTGCACGACCTCGGGGTGACCGTCCTGCTCGCGGAGCACCGGCTGGAGCGCGTCGTCCAGTACGCCGACCGGGTCGCCTACCTGCCCGGTGACGGCACCGTCGTGCACGGGCCGCCCGCCGAGGTGTTCCGGCACACCGCGACCGCTCCGCCCGTGGTCGGCCTCGGCCGGCTGGCCGGCTGGAGCCCGCTGCCGCTCTCCGTCCGCGACGCCCGCAGGGCCGCCGGCCCCCTGCGGGAGCGCCTGGCCGCGCTTCCCGCCCCGGCACCTCGCCACGAACCCGGCGCCGGGGAGACCGTGTTGAGCGCCGAACGGATCGTGGTGCGCTACGGCCAGGTGGCCGCCGTCCGGGAGGTCGCCCTGGACCTGAGGGCCGGGGAGGTGACCGCGCTGATGGGGCGCAACGGCTCCGGGAAGTCGTCCCTGCTCTGGGCGCTCCAGGGCTCCGGCCCCCGGCAGGGCGGCAGCGTGAAGGTCGCCCGGGCCGGCGGCGAGCCGCCGAAGGACCCCAAACGCCTCCCCGCTGCCGAGGCCCGGCAGTTGGTCGGGCTCGTCCCGCAGACCCCCACCGACCTGCTCTACCTGGAGTCCGTGGCCCAGGAACTCGCCCAGAGCGACCAGGAGGCCGCGTCCGCCGAGGGGCCGACCGCACGGCGGATCCTCGACCGCCTCGCCCCCGGGATCCCCGACGGGGCCCACCCCCGGGACCTCTCCGAAGGCCAGAAGCTGGCCCTGGTCCTCGCGATCCAGCTGGCCGCCGCCCCCAGGGTGGTGCTGCTGGACGAACCCACCCGAGGGCTCGACTACCACGCGAAGGAGGCGCTGACCGGCATCGTCGACGCCCTCGCCGCCGAGGGCCGCACCGTGGTGGTCTCCACCCACGACGTCGAGTTCGTCGCCGGCGCGGCCGACCGGGTGGTGGTGATGGCCGAGGGCGAGATCGTCGCGGACGGTCCCACCGCCGAGGTCATCGTCGCCTCGCCCACCTTCGCGCCCCAGACCGCGAAGATCCTCGCCCCGCTGCCGTACCTGACCACACGCCAGGTCGCCGCAGCCCTCGCACCGGTGGAGGCCGCCCGGTGACCGCCGTCCGGATACCCGGCCGGGCCCGGGTCGTGGTGGCGCTGGCCGCCTTCATCGGCCTCGTCGCCTTCACCTGGCCCTTCGTCGTCGCCCCGGGGACGTTCGGTTCCTCCTACGCCCCGCCGCTGATCTTCGGTGCCCTGCTGATCCTGGTGCTCGCCGTCGTGATCGCGGAGATCTCGGCCGGCGGCATCGACGCCAAGGCCCTCGCCATGCTCGGTGTCCTGTCGGCCGTCAACGCGGGCCTGCGCCCGCTCGGCGCCGGGACGGCCGGGGTGGAGACGGTCTTCTTCGTCCTCGTCCTCGCCGGCCGGGTCTTCGGTCCCGGCTTCGGCTTCACGCTCGGCTGCACCTCCCTGTTCGCGTCCGCCCTCCTGACCGGCGGGGTCGGCCCCTGGATGCCCTACCAGATGTTCGGCTGCGCCTTCGTGGGCATGCTCGCCGGCCTGCTCCCCAAGCTGCCGCGCCGATGGGAGGTCCTGGTGCTGGCCGGCTACGGCGCCTTCTCCGGGTACCTCTTCGGCTTCCTGCTGAACCTCTCGTTCTGGCCGTTCGCGACCGACCCGAACAGCTCGATCGCCTACCTGCCCGGGCTGCCCTTCACCGAACAGTGGCACCGCTACCTGCTGTTCGACCTGGCCACCTCGCTCGGCTGGGACACCGGCCGGGCGGTGACCACCTTCGTCGCCGTCCTCGTGGTCGGTCCGGCCGTCCTCACCGTCTTCCGCCGCGCGGCCCGCCGTGCCAACTTCGAGCCGACCGTGCGGTTCGAGGGCCCGGGCGGCGGCGCCCCGACGGCAGGGGCCGCCGCCCGGCCGGCCGGAACGGCACCCTCCTGAACGGGAGAGCCGGCCCGCCACCCCTGCCGGGGCGGCGGGCCGTGGGTGCCGGGGCCGGGGTCAGCCGACGGAGACGGCGCTCCAGGCGGCCGCGACCGCCCGGTACTCGGGGCTGTTGAGCCCGTACAGGTCACCGGCGGCGTTCAGCGACGCGGCGCGGGCGCCCTTGTAGTCGGTGGTGGACGTCATGTAGACGGTGAGCGCGCGGTACCAGATTTTGGCGATCTTCTGGTTGCCGACGCCGGTGACGCTGGAGCCGTTGCAGGTCGGGCTGGTGTAGGTGACGCCCTTGACGGTCCTGGTTCCGCTGCCCTCGCTGGCCAGGAAGAACCAGTGGTTGCCGACGCCGGAGGAGTGGTGGACGTCGAGCTGGCCGACCTTCTTCGTCCAGCAGTCGGCGGACGATCCGTCCAGTGAGGGCTTGTCGAAGCGGCGCAGCCACGGCGGGGTGGACTGGTCGCTGAACAGGTAGTCCGGCTTGTCGACGGTGTTGTCGGCGTACCACTCGACCATGGTGCCGAAGATGTCCGAGGTCGCCTCGTTGAGGCCGCCGGACTCGCCGCTGTAGCGGAGGTTGGCGGTGGCGCTGGTGACGCCGTGGGTCATCTCGTGGCCCATGGTGTCGAGGTCGACCTGTTCGGGGTCGACGCTGCCGTCGCCGTCGCCGGTCAGCATGCAGAAGCAGGTGTCGGACCACTGGGCGTTGTCCCACTTGGTGCCGACGTGGACGAAGACGGTGGCACCCTTGCCGTCGTTCCTGATGCCGTTGCGGGCGAAGACGCTCTTGTAGTAGTCGTACGTCAGGGCGGTGTTGGCGTGGGCGTCGACGGCGGCGGTGGCGCGGTCGGTGGAGAACTTCCTGCCGTCGCCCCAGACGTTGTCGGCGTCGGTGAAGAGGGTGCCGGAGGTGGGGGTGATCGAGCCGGCGCCGGCGTTGCGCGCGTCCCTGGTCCGGTGGCCGCGCAGGGGGTCGATCAGGGCGTAGCCGCCGGACTGCGGGGTGGTGTCGACGGTGATGTCGCCGGTGTACTCGGAGTGTCCGGTGCCTGCGGCCTGGTGCTCGGAGTCGTAGGACTCGATCTGCTCGCCGCTGCGGGCGTCGGTGACGACGACGCGGCCGGCGGGCTGGCCGTGCTCGCCGGTGCCCCGGACGGTGGTGCGCCAGGCGAGGCGGGGGGTGCCGTCGGCGGCCCAGACGACCAGTTCGGGGCTGCTGGTGGCGTCGGCCACGCCCGGGGCTGCTTCGAGTGCGCGGCCGGCGGTGAGCTGGGCGGGGACCTTGGGGACGATCGAGGCCACGGCGGCGTCGTGGGCGGCGGCGCGGGAGGAGTCCTTGAGCCGGCCGCGGGCGTCCTGGTGGACCACCAGGTCGCCGCCGACGACGGGCAGGCCGAGGTAGGTGCGGTCGAAGCGGACGTGCTGGGTGCCGTCGGCGTCCAGGACGACGTCCCTGACCACCAGGTCCTGGCCGTCGCCGTAGCCGAAGACGCCGGCGTTGTGGGCGACGTTGGACCGGGCCCGGTCGATCGCCGCGTCACGGCCGGTGGGGGCGGCGGAGGCGGTGCCGGCCGTGAAGGTGGCGGCGAGGAGGGCGGCGGTGGCCGCGGTGGCTCCGGCCGCGAGGAGGCGGCGGGAAGAGGAGATGGGGCTCACTCTGACTCCAGTCGGGGTAGCTGCAGGGAAGGAGCTGCCACGAGGTTGACGGTGGTCAGTCAGATTGAGCTAGAGGAGGCGCCATTTCTTGACCAAGTCGTGTCCTGTACTGATCAAAAATGATCGAGTGCGTTCGACCTGCGTGCACCGTCGACCACCGACGCCGGGCTCCTCGCGCTCTGAGGAACCGTCGCGGACGCCCCGCCGAGGCCGTACCCTCGCGGGATGGACGGATGGGTGGGGGCCTGGACCGGCGGACGCCGGGCCGTGCACGTGGGCAACGTGGCCGACTTCAACGCGCAGTTCCTCGACGAGCGGACGGACCAGGCGCAGCGCGAGCGGCGGCTGCGGCAGGCGCACCACTACGCCGGGATGGCGACCTGCTACAGCCCCGAGCCGGCGGCACTGGTGCTCCCGGCCGAGGTCGAACGGGACTGGATCGACTGGCTGGCCCGGGAGTTGGCCTGGGGCCCGGTCGACCTGCACAGCGGCGTGGCACCCGGCGAAACGGTGGCCCGGGCGCTGGAACGGCGCCCGGCGCTCGCGGAACGCCTCACGCGCGGCGGCGAGCCGGTCCTCGTCTGGGGCCGGACCGCCGCGCAGGGCGAGGGGCCGGAGCTGGCGGCGGTGCGCCGGTACGAGTCCAAGGCGGCCGCACACGAGCTGTTCACGGCGCTCGCCCCCGACCACCCAGGCGTGCGGGTGCCCCGCCAGGAGCACGCGGACGGCCCCCGCCGGGCCGCGCGCCGGTTGACGATCCGGGCGGCGCGGGGTCTGACCACCGTGGTGAAGAGCCCACACGGCGTGGGCGGGTACGGGACCGTCGTGGCCACCCCGCAGGAGGTGTTCGCGGCCGGCGGCGCCCGCGCACTGCTCCGCCGGCTGGTCCGGGAGGAGGTGCTGCCGCCCGGCGGCGCCCTGCTGCTGGAGGAGTTCGTGGACGGCGGACCGGCCGGCTCGGACCGGCTGCGCGACCTCACCTTCGACGCCGTGATCGGCGACGACGGGCGGGTGCACCCGGTGGGCGCCGGGGAGATGGCCGTGGACGGCACCCGCTACCAGGGGGTGACGGTCGGCCCGGGCGTGGTGCCGCCGGGGGTGGCGGCGACCGCCGAGCGGTTCGGGCTGGCGGTGGGGGAGCGGCTGGCCGCGGCCGGCCACCGGGGCTGGTTCGACGTGGACTTCGTCACCGACCGGGACCGACGGCCCGCCCCGACCGAGGTGAACCTGCGGCTCACCGGGCCGGCCGTCGCCTTCGTCCTGCGGCAGCGGCTGGACGAGGTGCGCGGGCCCGGCCACCTGGTCCGCACGCTGGACGCGATGCCGCTGGGCGCCCGGCTCTCCCAGGAGGCGCTGTACGCGCACCTGGACCGGCTGCGCCCGCGGTGCGCCCGGCTCGGCGCGACCGTCCTGCCGTTGATCGTGACGGCCGGCCACGAGCCGGAGCCGACCGTCGGTCTGGCGCTCGCCGCGCACAGCGTCGAGGTGCTGGACGCGGCGGAGGCGCTGGTCGGCGCGGCGCACCACGCGCTGGGCCGGATGTTCGAGGCCCTGCGCTGACCCGCCGTTCGGCACGCCCCCCTCGGCGCGCCTCCCTCGGTGCGCCCGTCCTACCGCCGGCCCCGCCGCTTGTCCCGGACCGGGGCGGGCGGATCCCAGAGCATGAAGCGGACCACGACGGCGGCCGAGACCATCAGCGCGACGTTGAACACGTAGACCAGCAGCGACTGCCGGGACCAGTCCGCCTTCGCGCTGGTCCGGTACATGTTGTCCTGTGGCCACCAGGAGGCCAGCAGCCAGAACACCGACAGGTACGTGGCCACCGAGAGCCAGAACGGCCGCCCGAGCTCGACGAGCGCGCCGGGCCCCGCGAGCAGCCACACCACGCCCAGGCCGAACGAGCCCCACTCGAAGAGGTACAGCACCTGGAAGTAGGTGTCGTACGGGGCGGGCACCGCCGAGACGTCCGTGGAACCGGGCCAGAGCGCGTCGGTGAAGACCCAGGCCAGGACCGAGAACGCCAGCGCCACGAAGACCCCGACGCAGCCGACCCCCCTGGCCTCGACCGTGTTGCGGGTCCGTCCGCCGCCCTTGCCGCCGCCGCCCTTCGCGCCGACGGCGCGGCGCGGCGCGGTGTGGTCGGCGGGGGCGGGCAGCGGCAGCGCGCCGTGGTCCAGCTTGCCCGCCCGGGTGCGCGGCAGCTCGGTCAGCGGCACCACGGCGGCCGGCGTTCCGTGTTCCGGCAGCCGGTCGGCGAGGTAGGAGGTGAGCGACCAGCCGTCCACGCCGGTGGCGCCCGGCTCGACGACCGCGTAGCCGACCGTCTCGCGGCGGGTGGGTGACACCTGGACCACGGTGACCACCGCCTCCCGCACGCCGGGGTGCGCGCGCAGCAGGGCCTCGGCGCGGGCCGCCGTCTCGACGCCGTGGGCCACGACGCCTGCGACGGCGGCCTCGGCGGCCAGGGTGACCGCCGTCCCGACGGGGCGGGCGAGGTCGGGCTCCCCGAGCGCGGTCGACGCGCGGGCGACGAACTCCAGGACGCCGTCCGGCCGGAGCCGGCCGTAGTCGCCGGTGAGCAGCACCCGGCCGTCCGGGTCGTACGCGACGTGGGCGTACCGCTGCGCGGTCTCGTCCGCGTGGTTGAGGTAGCCGCGGCCGAGGCCCGCACCGGCGAGTGCGATCTCGCCGAGGGTGCCCGGCGGCGCGGGGGCACGGTCGGGGCCGAGGACGTAGACCCGGACGCCGGGGAACGGCACGCCGACGAGCGAGACCTGGGCGCTCCCCGCTACGTCGCCGGGGCCCGTCGGTTCGTACCAGGTGCTGTCGACGGCGGCCTCGGCCAGCCCGTAGACGTTGATCACCCGGGTCGACGGGCCGAGCAGCTGCCGCAGCATCAGGTGCTCGTCCAGCCAGAACTTGTCGGCGCCGACGGTGAGCACCCGCACGCCCGACAGCAGGCCGCCGAGCGGGCCGCCGGCCACCGCGTCGTGCACCGCGCCGACCGCGGTGTCGGACGCGACGAGGTGGGCCGTGAGCCGGCGCGCGGTGCGGACGTTCAGCTCCAGCACGGTGATCCGCTCGGAGGCCACCAGCGCGGGCAGGTCGGCGATGTCGGCGCTCCGGTCGAGGGTGTGGTTGCGCGGGGCGACCACCAGGGTGGCGCCGGAGCAGAGCGCGCGGACCCAGTCGGAGGTGAAGACGTCGAACTCCAGGCTCGCCGTGGTCAGGATCCGGTCGGCGGGGGAGAGCCCGTAGACCTCGTGCCACCCGCGGTGCAGGGCCAGCAGGTTGCGGTGCTCGATCGGTATGCAGCGGGGCGCACCGGTCGTGCCCGAGGTGGTGAAGACCACCGCCGGGTCCTCCGGTCCGACCGCCACCGTGGGGGAGAGGGCCGGCAGTTCGGCGGTCCCGGCCGCGGCCGGGTCCACGCAGACCAGGGCGCGCGCGCCCGCGTCGGAGAGCCGCAGCCGGTGGCTCTCCTCGGTGACGACGAGTACCGGGTCGGCCTCGGCCAGGACGTGCCGGAGCAGCGGGTCGGGCGCGCTCGGTTCGAGCGGCACGTACGCGGCGCCGGTCTTCAGCACGGCGAGCAGGGCGACGTACACCTCGGTGCCGCGGCCGAACGCCACCGCGGCGCGCCGGCCCGGGGTGAGACCCCGTGCCGCCAGGTGACGGGCCAGCCGGTCGGCCCGGGCGTCGAGCTCCGCGTAGCTCAACTCCCGCCCGGCGCACCGGACGGCGACCGCGTCGGGCGTCCGCCGCGTGTGCTCCTCGAACCGTCCGTGCAGCGTCCCGGCCCGCCCCGAACCGATCCCGACCGGTACGTCCGTCCCTGTCATGAATACGCCCCTCCGCCGTGCCGATGCTGCCTCGCGGGACGGCGCAGAAGCCCTCCGCGGTTCCCCGATACTCCCGCCAACTGCCCCTCCGGAACAGGGGCGTGCGGGGTCGCGCCGGTGTCCACGGCTCGGACGGCAGGGCCGTGGCGGGGCCGACGGTTGTACTCTGCACGCGGACGGTCGGCGTCGCGCCCGCCCGGTACGGCGCCGAGGCCGCGCCCCTGCCCGACACCCGCCCCCGGAGGCCCCCACCATGAGCACGCCCGATCCTTCCTTCGCCGGCCCGCTGCTGCGCACCCGTGGCGTCGACGTCGTCCGCGGCGGGCGCCACCTGCTGCGCGGGATCGATCTGGAGATCCGGGCCGGCGAGCACTGGGCCCTGCTCGGGCCCAACGGCGCCGGCAAGTCGACCCTGCTCGCCCTGCTCGGCGCGGTCTCCCACCCGACCCGGGGCGAGGTGGACGTGCTCGGTCGCCGGCTCGGCCGGGTCGACGTCCGCGAGCTGCGCGCCCACCTCGGCCACGTGAACCCGCGCCACCCGCTGCGCTCGCCGCTGACCGTGCGGGAGGTGGTGCTGACCGGCCTGACCAACACCATCGAGCCGGACCTGTACCGCAAGCCCGGTCCGGAGGAGCGGGACCGCGCCGAGCACCTGATCGACACGCTCGGCATGACGGCGGCGGCGGAGTCCCCGTGGACGACCCTCTCCCAGGGCGAGCGCGGCCGGGCGCTGATCGCGCGTGCGCTGATGCCCAGTCCGCGCCTGCTCCTGCTGGACGAGCCGGCCACCGGGCTGGACCTGACCGCCCGTGAGCTGCTGCTGGACAGCCTGGACCTGCTGCGCCACCAGCACCCGGACCTGGCGAGCGTGCTGGTCACCCACCACCTGGAGGAGCTGCCGGAGTCGACCACGCACGCGCTGCTGCTGCGGGAGGGGGAGACGGTCGCGGCCGGCCCGGTCGACGAGGCGATGACGACCGAGCTGGTCAGCGCGACCTTCGGCCACCCGATCAGGATCAGCCGGCACGAGGGCCGCTGGACCGCGCGCGCCGCCGCCCGGCGCACACCGGTGCGCTGAGGCCGCTCCGGCACACCGCGGCGGTGGGCGCCGGGCCGGCCGGGCGCCGGGGTGGCCGGGCGCCGGTGTGGCCGGGCGCCGGGCCGGCCGGGCGCCGGGCGTGCGCCGTCGGGGGGCGCGCCCCAGCCCGCCTCGGTGCGCCCGGTGACGGAGCCGGCCGTGAGCCCCCTTGGCCGGAAACGATCGGTGTACCGACCGGTTTCCCGCAGGGCGACCGCTCTCACCTGCGGTGACGGCCTTACCTATTCTTTACCGTCCCGGGCGTAGACGGCGAAATCTGATGTACATAAGGTATGCCTAAGCTAAGTGGACGGGGGGCCTCACGTGCCGTTGCCTCGTCCACGCTCAGCCCTGCCCTCATACGCCCTGCCCGCTGGAGCCCCCATGTCCGCCCGTCGTTCCACCGCAGCCACGCTGCTCACCCTCGCCGTGGCGACCGCCGCACTGGCCGGCTGCTCGCAGAAGAAGGACGACAAGGCGGGCTCCGACGCCGTCAAGGTGAACGCCACCGACACCGCCTGCGAGGTCTCGAAGACCACGTTCCCGGCCGGTCACATCGTCCTCGACATCGCCAACAAGGGGTCGAAGACCACGGAGGTCTACGTCTACGCGGCCGGTGACAAGATCGTCACCGAGCGGGAGAACATCGGCCCCGGGACCAAGGCGACCGTCAACGCCGAGATCAAGGCCGGTTCGTACGAGATCGCCTGCAAGCCGGGCATGGTCGGCGACGGCATCCGCCAGAAGATCACCGTGACCGGCGAGGGCTCGGCGGCGGCGGTCGACCCCCGTCTGACGGCGGCCGTCGACGCGTACCGCACGTACGCCCAGGAGCAGGCGGACGCGACCGTTCCGGCCGTGGAGGCGTTCGCCGCCGCCATCAAGGGCGGCGACCTGGAGAAGGCGAAGTCGCTGTACGCCCCCTCGCGCACGGGCTGGGAGCGGACCGAGCCGGTGGCGGAGAGCTTCGGTGACGTGGACCCGAAGACCGACACCCGAGAGGACGGTCTGGAGCCGGGTCAGGAGTGGACGGGCTGGCACAAGCTGGAGAAGTCGCTCTGGGCCGACGCGGCGGTCGGCGACGCGGAGAAGAAGCTGGCGGACCAGCTGGTCGCCGACCTGAAGGACTGGCAGAAGCGGATCCCCGAGGCCGAGATCACCGCGACCGGCATGGCCAACGGCGCCAAGGAACTGCTGGACGAGGTCGCGACCGGCAAGGTGACGGGCGAGGAGGACCGCTACAGCCACACCGACCTGGCCGACTTCGCCGCGAACGTCGAGGGCGCGAAGAAGGCGTACGAGCTGCTGAAGCCGGTCGCCGCCGAGAAGGACGCGGCGCTGGCGAAGACGCTGGACTCCGAGTTCGCCGCCCTGGAGGCGCTGCTCGCCAAGTACAAGCAGGCCGACGGCTCCTACACCTCGTACGAGAAGGTCACGGAGGCCGAGCGCAAGACGTTCTCCGACGCGGTCAACGCGCTGGGCGAGCCGCTGTCGAAGCTGGCCGCCGCGGTCGTCACCGAATAGCGCCGGGCCCGGCGGCCCGCCCGCACCGCTTCCCGGGCGGGCCGGGCCGCCGCACCGCGCACCCCCCCCCCCCGCCGCCGTGGCGGCCCGCGCGGCCGCCACGGCGCGAGTCCCGTACAGAGAAGGGTCCGCCGCCGATGGACGCCGAGCAGGAGCAGCAGAACGGGGCGCCGGACCACGGGACGCCGTCCCCCAGGGGTGACGAGCCCGGGGCCCGGGAGCCGGGTGGTGCCGCCGGTGGCGGGTTCAGCCGCCGTGCGGTGATCGGCTGGGCCGGTGCGGGGGCCGCCCTGGGGGCGGCCGGCGTCGGCTCGGTGGCCGCCGCGACCCGCCGGGAGGAGGACGCCCCGGCGCCGGCCGCCGCGGGCGGGGACGTCGCGTTCTTCGGGGAGCACCAGTCCGGGATCGCCACCCCCGTCCAGGACCGGCTGCACTTCGCGGCCTTCGACGTCTCCGCGTCGGCGACCCGCGAGTCGTTGGTGCGGATGCTCAAGGAGTGGACCAGGGCCGCCGCGGCGATGACCGGCGGTCGCGAGGTGGGCAGCGGTGCGGCGAGCGGCCTGCCGCAGGCGCCGCCGGACGACACCGGCGAGGCGCTGGGCCTGCCGGCCTCCCGGCTGACCCTCACCGTCGGCTTCGGTCCGGGCCTGTTCGACAAGGACGGTGTGGACCGCTTCGGGCTGAAGGCGCGGCGCCCCGAGGCGCTGATCGACCTGCCCCGGTTCAAGGGCGACAACCTCGATCCGCAGCGCAGCGGCGGGGACCTCTGTGTCCAGGCCTGCGCCGACGACCCCCAGGTGGCGGTGCACGCGATCCGCAACCTGGCCCGCATCGGGATGGGGACGGTCAACATCCGCTGGTCGCAGCTGGGTTTCGGCAAGACCTCCTCCACCACGCCCGATGCGCAGACACCGCGCAACATGATGGGTTTCAAGGACGGCACCCACAACATCGCCGGCACCGACGCCGCCGCGCTGGCGCAGCACGTCTGGGTGGCGCCCGGCGAGGGGCCGGAGTGGATGACCGGCGGTTCCTACCTGGTCGCCCGGCGGATCCGGATGCACATCGAGACGTGGGACCGTACGTCGCTCAAGGAGCAGGAGGACGTCTTCGGCCGCACCAAGGGCGAGGGCGCCGCGTACGGGAAGGCCCGGGAGCACGACGCGCCGGACCTGGACGCCATGCCCGGGGACGCCCACGTGCGCCTGGCGCACCCGGACTCGAACGGCGGCCACATGATCCTGCGGCGCGGGTTCTCCTTCACCGACGGGACGGACGGGCTGGGGCGGCTGGACGCGGGCCTGTTCTTCCTGGCCTACCAGCGGGACAGCCGTACGGGGTTCGTCCCGCTGCAGCAGCGCCTCGCCGCGTCGGATGCGCTGAACGAGTACATCCAGCACGTCGGTTCGGCGCACTTCGCCTGTCCGGCGGGTGTGCGCAAGCCCGGTGAGTGGTGGGGCCAGGCCCTCCTCGGCTGACCGTTCCGCCCGTCACCCCTGTACAACCTCCGGAGGAGGGTGCCGTGTTCGGCAACTATCTGATCGGCCTGCGCGAGGGTCTGGAAGCCAGCCTCGTCGTGTGCATTCTCATCGCCTACCTCGTCAGGACCGGCCGCAGGGACAAGCTCCCACCGGTGTGGGCGGGCGTCGGCGCGGCGGTCGCCCTCAGCATGGCGTTCGGCGCGGTGCTCCAGTACGGCTCGACGCAGCTGACGTTCGAGGCGCAGGAGGCCCTCGGCGGGACGCTGTCGATCGTGGCGGTGGGTCTGGTCACCTGGATGGTGTTCTGGATGCGCCGCACCGCCCGGCACCTGAAGACGGAGCTGCACGGCAGGCTGGACGCGGCGCTCGCGATGGGCACGGCCGCCCTGGTGGTCACCGCGTTCCTGGCGGTCGGGCGGGAGGGGCTGGAGACGGCGTTGTTCATCTGGTCGGCCGTGCAGGCGACCGACGACGGCTACAACCCGATCATCGGTGCGGCGCTGGGTCTGTTGACCGCGGTGGTCCTGGGCTGGCTGTTCTACCGGGGCGCGTTGAGGATCAACCTGGCGAGGTTCTTCACCTGGACCGGCGCGATGCTGGTGGTGGTCGCCGCCGGGGTGCTGGCCTACGGGGTGCACGACCTCCAGGAGGCCGGCTGGCTCCCCGGCCTGCGCAGCCGCGCCTTCGACATCAGCTCCGGCATCCCCAAGGACAGCTGGTACGGCACGCTCCTCAAGGGCGTGTTCAACTTCCAGCCCGACCCGACGGTCCTCCAGGTCGTGGTCTGGGCGGCCTACCTGGTCCCGACTCTGGCGATCTTCCTGAACGTCTTCGGCGGGCGCCGCACCAAGCCTGCCGCGCCGAACGCGGGAGCGGCCAACTCGGCTGTTTGAGCGAAGAGTTCAGGCCACCTGGTGGCCTCGAAGGCCCCGTCCGGCAACCCGCCGGGCGGGGCCTTCGGCGTTCCTGCGCCCGCCGGGACGGGTGTGGTGCTGACGCCCGCTCAAAAGTTCACCTCCCGGCTCTACCCGCGTATACCCCCGGGGCCGCATGCTGGTCGGCAGCCCGGGCCGCTCCGCCCGGGGGCTTTCCCCTGCCCTCGTCGACTCAGGAGTCCCCCATGTCCGCGATACCCGTGCCCCGTCCGTCCCGCCTGCCCCGCCGCGCCCCGGCCGCCGCCCTCGGCGCCCTGCTGCTCGCCCTCGTCACCCTGCTGACCGGCGCCGGCACCGCCCGGGCGGCCCTGCCGACCCCGGTCTCCGCCGCCACCGCGCGCAGCTACCTCGCCTCGATCGCGGTGTCCGCCGAGTCCCACGCCTCCACCTACGACCGGGCGCTCTTCCCGCACTGGATCACCGTCTCCGGCACCTGCAACACCCGTGAGACGGTCCTCAAGCGGGACGGCAGCAACGTCGTCACCGACTCCGCGTGCGCCTCCGTCAGCGGCACCTGGTTCTCGGTCTACGACAACGTCAGCACCACCAGCGCCTCGTCCTTCGACATCGACCACGTGGTGCCGCTCGCCGAGGCCTGGCGCTCCGGCGCCTGGGCCTGGACCACCGGCCAGCGCCAGGGCTTCGCGAACGACCTGACCCGCCCGCAGCTGATCGCGGTCTCGGCGAGCTCCAACCGCAGCAAGGGCGACCAGGACCCGGCCCACTGGCTGCCGCAGACCTCCTACCGGTGCACCTACGCCCGTGCCTGGGTGCAGGTGAAGTACTACTACGGCCTCAGCGTGGACAGCGCCGAGAAGAGCGCGCTCTCCTCGATCCTCAACGGCTGCTGAGGAAACGTTCGCTCGGCGCGGCGCACACCGGAGCCGCCGGGAACACCCCGCCCGCCACGGCGCCGCCCGCCACCGCCCCGCCCGCCGCGACAGACCGCTCGTGACGGCGCCGCTCACGAGAGTGCCGATCACGACGGCGCCGCCCGCCGGGAGGAGTCCCGGCGGGCGGCGCCGTGCGTGCGGTACCGGACGGCGCTAGTCGCTCTTGATCGCGCTCAGGATGTCCGTCCGGGCCGCCCGGCGGGCCGGCCAGAGCGCGGCCAGCAGGCCGATCACCGCGGCGGCCACCAGGAAGCCCAGGATCTGCACCGGCGGCACCACCGTGGTGATGTTCCTGAACACGTCCTTCATGGTCCGGACGCCGGCCCAGGCGGTGACGATGCCGAGCAGCACACCGACCACGCCGCCGAACAGGGCGATCATCAGGGACTCCAGCCGGACCATCCGGCCGATGCCGCGCCGGTCCAGACCGATCGCCCGCAGCATGCCGATCTCCCGGCGGCGCTCGAACACGGACATCGCCATGGTGTTCACCACGCCCAGGACCGCGATCACCACGGACATGCCCAGCAGCCCGTACATCATGCTCAGCACGGCGGAGACCATCTCGCGGTTCTCCGCCTTGATGTCCTTGTCGCCCTTGACCGCGATCAGCGGGTTGCCGCCGGTGGCGTCGCGCAGCGCCTGCTTGAGCGCGGCGTCCGGGCCGTCAGGGCCCTTGACGAGCACCTTGTCCAGGCCGGTGCCGGCGCCGGCGTGCGGGCCGACCACGCTCTCGGGGGCGATCAGCCCGGACACCACGGTGCTGTGCCCGATCAGGCCGCCGACGGTCAGGGTGGCCGGGCTGCCGTCCGGGTAGGTGCCGGTCAGGGTCGAGCCGACGGTGAGGCCGTTCCGCGCGGCGTAGTCGGCGCCGGCCAGCAGCTTGCCCTGCTTGAGCGCGTCGGCCGAACCCTCGGTGGTCTTCACGTCGACCAGCCGGTCGAAGGTGGCCGCGTCCACCGAGGTGAGCCACGAGGTGTCGTCCTCGGCGGCCTTGACGGGAACGGTGCGCATCACGCTCGTCGCGGTGAGCCCGGGGATCCTGGCGATCTGGGGGGCGACCTCGGGGGAGAGCATGGAGAAGTTCGACATGGCGACGGTGTAGTCGGCCTTGAGGTCGTTCGCGGTGGCCTCGTCGACGGCCTTGTTCACCGAGGCGCCGACCACGGTCAGCGCGGTGATCAGGGTGACGCCGATGGTGAGCGCGGAGGCGGTGGCGGCGGTGCGGCGCGGGTTGCGCACCGCGTTCTCGCGGGCCAGCTTGCCGGGCGTGCCGTAGAGCCTGCGCAGCAGCGGGGCGAACAGGGCGATCAGCGGCCGGGAGAGCAGCGGGGTGAGGACGAAGACGCCGATCATCAGCGCACCCGCGCCGAGGCCGACCAGCTTGGCCTCCTTGCCGGCCGCGCCGGCCAGCAGGCCGCCCACGCCGGCGAGGGCGAACAGCAGGCCGATCACGTTGCGGACCACGAGGGACTTCTGGGTGGCGGGCTGCTCGGCGGAGCTCATCGCGGCGACCGGGGCGATCCGCGAGGCACGGCGTGCGGGCAGCCAGGCGGCGAGCACGGTCACCGCGACGCCGACGCCGACGGAGCCGAGCACCGTGGAGGGGCCGATCACCAGCGGGCCGTCCGGCAGGTTGGCCTCGAAGGGGCCGTTGAGCAGGGCGCGCAGTCCGGTGGCGATGCCGATGCCGACGACCAGCCCGCCGAGCGAGGCGGTGAGGCCGACGAGCAGTGCCTCGGCGAGCACCGAGCGGGTGATCTGCTTGCGGCTGGCGCCGACGGCACGCAGCAGGGCCAGTTCCCTGGTGCGCTGGGCGACCAGCATGGTGAAGGTGTTGGCGATGATGAAGATGCCGACGAAGAGCGCGATGGCGGCGAAGCCCAGCAGGACGGTGGAGAGGCCCTTGGTGCCCTCGGCGATCATCCGGTCCTGCTCGTCCGCGAGCTCGCGGCCGGTCCGGGCCTCGACGGAGTCGCTCTGCGGCACGGCCTGCTTCACGGCGGCGAGCAGCGCGGTGTCGTCGGCGCCGGGCCTGCCCCTGACGTCGATCTCGGCGAACCGGCCGGGGCTCAGGTAGAGCTGCTGGGCGGTGGCGGTGTCGAACGCGGCGAGCGATCCGCCGGAGACGACGCGCGGGTCGTTGGTGTGCAGGGTGCCGGTGAGCCGGAGCTCCATGACCGGGCCGTTGACGGCGACGCGGACGGTGTCGCCGACCTTGTAGCCGCCCTTCTCGGCGGTCCTGGCGTCCAGCGCGATCTCCTCGGCGCCGCGCGGGCCGCGTCCGTCGACCAGCGGGTAGCGGGGGTCGGTGCCGTCGGCGCCGGGCACGTAGTTGGTGCCGGTGGTGGAGAAGCCGTTGCCGATCAGTGCGCCCTTCCGGTCGGCGATGCCGGCGAAGCCGCTGACCACGCCGCGGGCCTCGGCGGCGCCGGGCAGCGCGGCGATCGCCCCGCGCGTCTCCTCGGACAGGGCCGGGCCGGCCTCGGCGCCGCCGCCGTGGTCGTACCCCTTGCTGACGGCGGAGCGGTCGCTGACGGTCACGGTGATGTCGGTGTAGCTCTTGGCGCTCTGGGAGCGGAGCGCGCTGCCGAGCGTGTCGGTGAAGACCAGGGTGCCGGCCACGAAGGCGGTGCCGAGGAGGACGGCGAGCGTCGTCATCAGCAGTCGGCCCTTGTGGGCCAGCACGGTGCGCAGTGCGGTGCGGTACATGGAGTGGTGTCAGTCCTGGAAGGTCGTGGGGACGGAGGCCGGAGCGGCGCCGGGCGGGTGGGCCGGGATCCGGCTCAGCTGGTGCGGCCCTTGGCGTCGAAGCGGCGCATGCGGTCCAGGACGGTGTCGGCGGTGGGCTGGTGGAGTTCGTCGACGATGCGGCCGTCGG